>JAFAZU010000072.1 GCA_019239585.1 Acidobacteriaceae bacterium | reverse complement strand
GCTGTCCAGTCGTAAGTGGCATTGACGCTCTTGTCCACGCGCTGCCAACGAATGCCCCTATCCTCTACACTGAACTCGAATTCTCTGTCAAGCTGCTGTTGTGTATACAAGCGACGCAGGGTACGGCGATGGCCCCAGGGCCAAAGGGCAAAGATGACGCCAAACACCGCTAACATCCAGGCCAATGAATACTCTTTAATATATGCCAGGATAGCGCCTTCAAGCACCAAAAGGAGACCTAAAGGCACAAGAATCCAGCGCAGCAGGAAAGCACTGATGCGGCGCTTGCGAGTGGTGTGCAGGGCAAAAGTGCGATTCGCTTTCAGATAATCGTCCAGCGTAATGCTGTAGATTGCGGTCACGAACTGTTCTAAGCCAGATTCAGTATCTTCTTCAAAGTTCCGCGCTCATTCTGAATCTTTTCCTGCAGCAGCATGATGGAATATATCAATTGCTCAGGCCGGGGCGGACAACCCGGAACGTAAATATCCACCGGGATCACCTGGTTCACCGGTACCAGCGCATAATTGCTGAAGACGCCCGTGGAGGTGGCGCACGCGCCCATCGAAATCACCCATTTCGGCTCCGGCATTTGACGGTACAGATGCCGGATGACAGGCGCCATCTTGTTCGACACGCGACCGGCAATAATCATTAAATCCGACTGCCTGGGGGACCCGCGAAAGACTTCAGCGCCAAAGCGGGAAGCATCATAACGAGGCGCCATCATCGACATCATTTCAATCGCGCAGCAGGCCAAACCGAACGTCATGGGCCACAGAGAGTTTTTGCGGGCCCAGTTTAGAGCGCTATCCAGGGTCGTAGTAATCACAGTTTCGTGAAACTCCGTGCCTTCGTCCTGATCCATGCGGGCAAAGAGTTCCGGCGGCTGGCTAATCTCAAATCTTTCTGAATCGCCCATAAGAAAATTGTCGCATGGTTTTCGATTGCGCCCACATCCTAAGATTTGAATAGCGATGTTCGAAACGCAATTTGAAAAAGCGGCAAATTATGACGACGCACTGTTAAAAGCTGCGGACGAGTGCGGAATTTACCGGGAATTTTGGGATATTCTTCAGCAGCGGCACGAGCCTACGTCCGATGTGCGGCGAAGAATTCTACAATCCTTAGGCTTCGATGTCGGGAGCCAAGAGAGCCTGGACCGCCAAAGGTTCCAGCAATTTGAGGAGGATGCAGCGTCAGCTCTGCCCAAAACGGCGGTTATCAGTGTGTCTGATCCCGTTGTTCCGTTAACCCTGCCGGAAAATCTGGCCGGCTCCGTCCAATTTGAGATAGCGCTTGAAGACGGTGAACACCTCCAGGGAAGTCTGGAAACTTCGCAATTATCACCGATTGAGAAATTGATGGCAGGCGAGCGAAGGTGGACGCGCTACCAACTGCCGTTGCCAAACGAAACCCCGCTTGGCTATCACAAACTGCAAGTCAGCGTAAATGATGAAATTTTAGCCGAAGCGAACCTGATCGTTTGTCCCGATCGGGCTTACCTGCCGGATGAACTCACGAAGGATGGGCGAACTGCCGGATTCAATATCTCGCTTTATGGTCTTCGGTCACAGCGGAACTGGGGCTGTGGTGATTTCACTGATTTACGCCATCTGCTCGATTGGGCGCACAAAGAAGCTGGCTTCAGCTTTGTCGGCCTGAATCCGCTGCATGCACTCCACAACCGGGTACCCTACAATACCAGCCCATATCTGCCGCTCTCGATCTATTACAAGAACTGGCTGTATATAGACATAGAAGGCGTGCGGGAGTTTGCTGAGTCCGCGTGTGCGCAGGGCCTTCTCCGGTCAGCAAGCGTGCAGGAGAAACTTCGTTTCCTTCGCGGGGCAGAGTTTGTGGAGTATAGCGAAATTGACAAGCTCAAGAGGCGTTTTCTAAAAGTGCTGTTTCGCGAGTTCTTGCGCAGGCGCACCAAGAATCCCGAGCGAGCCAAGGCATTTGCCGACTACTGCGAGGCCGAAGGAGACCTACTGCACAAGTTTGCCCTGTATTGTGCCTTGGATGAAGCGCTTCACAAACAGGATCGAAACCGCTGGACCTGGCAGGATTGGCCGCTGGAATATCAATCGCCTGACTCGGACGCTTGCCGGAAGTTCGTTAAAGAACACGCTCGCTCTGTCGAGTTCTATAAATACATTCAGTTCATTCTGGAAGAACAGTTGCGGGAAACGCATGAACACGCCAAGCAGATCGGAATGCCCATCGGTCTATATCACGATCTGGCTGTCGCTACCGATAATTGCGGCTCGGATCTGTGGGCACACCGCAAGTTCTACGTGGGAGGCTGCCGGGTGGGTTCGCCGCCCGATGACTTCTCTCCGACCGGACAGGATTGGGCTTTTCCGCCTCCCAATACACTCGCGCATCGACACAACGGCTACCGGCTGTATCGCGAAAGCATTCGTAAGATCGTCAAACTCGGCGGCGCGTTGCGAATCGATCATGTGATGCGTCTGTTCCGTTTATTCTGGATTCCGGACGGATATACGCCTGCCGATGGAATTTACGTGCAGGACAACGCAACGGACCTGCTGCGTATTCTGGCGCTCGAAAGCGTGCGGAGCAAAAATGTTGTAATTGGCGAAGACCTGGGGACGGTGACGGATGAGATGCGGGACACGCTGGCGCGGTTCGGCATCCTGAGCTACCGGCTTTTCTTCTTTGAAAAAAATCATAAAACGAAAGCTTTCAAGAAGAGCTATGAATATCCGAGGCAGGCTTTAGTCGCATCCAGCACGCACGATCTGCCGACAATTGCAGGCTTTTGGAAATTCCGCGACATCGAGGCGCGCAAAGCCGCCGGCCTGGTGGATGAAAACGGATATTGGAGCCAGGTGGAAGATCGCAAACAGGAAAAGCAGCGTATGCTCGACGTGTTGCACGAAGAGGGTTTACTGCCGCACTGGTACACGCGCGATGCGGCGCAGGTGCCGGAGGTGGATGGGGATTTGCACAACGCCATCGTAGGATATCTGGCGCAGGTGCCTTCGATGATTCTGCTGCTGAATCAGGAGGATTTTACGAAGGAAACGGAGCAGCAAAACCTACCCGGCAGCACGGCGCAATATCCTAACTGGCAGCGCAAGATGAAGGCGACGGTTGAGGAACTCAATTCTCCGGTTTGGTCGCCGTTTGCAGCGATGTTTTGTCATCAGTTGGCGCACACGGGAAGAGCGCCTTCGCAAGCCCGTACTACTTCCCAGTCAACTTCACATTCGAGAAGATAGCAGTTTCTAGGACATCGGCATTATGCGAGCAAGCGGCTAAGCCTACGTACACCGGGTTCTGCATGCTGACAATGACCGGCCCGACCGTAGCGGGCTGCACGCCAGCGTCACTGGCGGAGATCGTAAATTCATTGCCGCGACGCGTGATACTAAGGTGAGTCGGTGACACCATGGCGGCCCGGAATTCTGAGGTGTCAACTCCGGCGCTGGGCCGGTACTGGAGAGCGGTCGAGCCATCGCCGTGCAGGGCAACATCAGCGTAGGCGGAGTCGGGCGTGAGGCTCTGGCGAATCATTAAGGCGAGTTTGCGGTGCTTCTCGACGCCTTTGCCGAGAAACTGCACATCGGCGCTCAGGGTCACATCGCCGGAAATCTTTTTGTAAACGTATTGAAAAGCGTCCTGCTTGGCCCACATATTCGCGCCGCCGCCCGTAACCCGGTATTGGTGAGTGCGGGCATCGTACTCGGTGGAGCCGGGCTTGGGATTGATTCCAACGTTCTCGTTCCCGTCAAACGGGTCTCCGGGAAAAATGCCCAGCAGGAGGATGAGTGCAAACAGCTTCATGGTGAAATCTCCTTATCTTATATAGTCATGTAATGCGACGCGAATTGCTGTTATCTACAGTTTTAGGCGCTACCGTTATTCTCATGTCCGCAAGTAAACCTTCCAACCATCATTCGAAATATTTCTTGTACGTCGGAGCCTACGGGAAAGGCATACAGGCCTACCGGTTTGATTCCGATGCCGTGAAGTTCGAGCCTTTGGGATCAGTAGGCGAGATCGAGAACCCTTCGTTTCTGGCGAGTGATATCCAGAACCGCTACCTTTATGCTGTAAGCGAATTGGAAGGTAAGGAGGACGGAGGCGTGGGGGCTTTCCGGATCGACCGCAAAAGCGGACATCTCACATTCCTGAATCGGCAATCCTCAGGAGGCACTGCGCCTTGTCATTTAGCTGTAGATCACACCTCCAAGTTGCTTATGGCGGCAAACTATGGAACAGGGAGCGTGCCGGTGTTTCCGCTTGAGACCGATGGACGGCTTGGTGCCCGCTCCGCCCTGCTGACGGCAGAGGGGTCAGGCGCTGATCCGAAAAGGCAGGAGGGTCCGCACGCACACGAAATTGTGATTTCAAAAGACAACCGCTTTGTGTATGTGCCAGACTTGGGCCTGGATCAGATTCGCATCTATCAGCTGGATGCCGCTTCCGGAAGCGTGACACCGCATAGCCCGGCATTTGCTAAAGAGGAAGCGGGGCTCGGGCCGCGTCATCTGGCCTTTAATCATGACGAGAAATTTGCCTATGTGATTAATGAGCTGAAATCAGTAATAACAGTGTTCAAGCACAACCCATCGAACGCGACTTTTCAGCAAATTCAGGCAATCTCCATTTTGGGAAACGGGAAGGAAGCAGATGGCGCAGCAGAGATTTTAGTCGATCAATCAGGTAAGTTTCTATACGCTTCAAACCGCGATGAGACGGGGCACAGGCCGGGGAGCATCGGAGTGTTTGCCATTGACGGGAGCAACGGCACGCTGAAGCCCGTACAAACTGTCGAGACTGGCGCAATGCCTCGCGGGGTCGAGTTTGATCCAACAGGAAAGCTCTTGCTGGTAGGGGATCAGAAAGAAAACTACTTTGTGGTGTTTCGGATTGACCCCGGCATAGGAAAGCTGACCCCCACAGGCCAGAAGTTTGAAACCCCCTCGCCCGTTGCCTTTCTGTTTGTGCCTGCGGAGTAGGGGTACGTGGGTCCGTGTAAAGCGCTCTATTGCTATACTGCTGCCGTGCAGATTACCATTGAAATCCCGGATGAGTTGGCGCCGCAACTAGCGCCTGCTGATCAGGACCTAGCTCGTACCGCACTGGAAGCAATGGCCGTTGAAGCATACCGCAACCATCGGATTACCGGTTATCAATTACGGCAAAAGCGAGAGTCTGATGAAAACTTTGAAGACAAATTGGATTCGTCATCGCTAAAAAATGCGCTTACCCAGATTCGCGGCAAGTACGCATTTGTTCAAACATCGGTAGACGAGTTCCTTCAGCGTAAACACGAGGATGTGGAGCGGGAAGATTCCTAGTGCCATCAGTCTTAGACGCTTCAGCTATGATTGCTTTTCTGCGGAACGAACCGGGGGCTGCAATCGTTAGCGATCATATTCAACGATTCCCATTTCAAATATTTGCGCACTCCTTGAACTTATGCGAGGTCTACTACGATTTTTGGCGTTCCAGCGGAGAGGAAGTAGCACAAAGCGCAATCAATGACCTGCTGGTGTTAGGAATTGTGGAGCGAAGTGATATGAGCCCTCTTTTCTGGCGCGAGATGGGCCGCCTAAAAGCCGTGCATCGACGTGTTTCGCTCGCTGACTGTGCCGCTTTAGTGCTTGCCGGTTAATCTTAGCGCTACTCTCGTCACTGCTGACCGCCATGAGTTAGAGCCACTCAGCGCACTTTCCATCTGTGAGTTGACATTTATTCGCTAAATAATTTGTAGAGGCACTGGAGGCCAAAGCATGCGCAGGAAAATCTTTAGAGCGGTTTGTGACGGAAGGGAACCGGTCACTGCGTACCCGGCTCCGAACGCAGCAACCGGTTGTCAAGTTCTATATTGATATACGTAAATAAAGAAAACCGTGTACCTGACGGAACCTCATCCTGCCCTGAAACGCTAGCCCCGCCTATGCCGTGGGATTATCGCCGCCTACAAGGCCCTCTTTTTGCGCCGCTTCCTTCAACGTACGGCCGGCTTCTTCAGTGACTCGCTGCACTTTCCCAACAGCTTCCTGGGCTACCGATTTTGCTTGATCGACTAAGCGATCACGCGCTTCGCCCAAATACTCGCCTTCGACGCGCGTCCCTGGCAGAACCATTCCCACCAGCGCCCCTGCCGCCAGCGCAACCACGCCCAGGGCCATCGGGTTCTCTTGCAGCATGTTGTTGTAACGGTCACCGACGACGCGTGTGCCTTGATTGAATTTCTGGCTGGCCGTATCGGCGGCGCTACTTGCGACATCACGCACGCTGCTGGCAGCTGAACTGACGGCGCTTGTTGCGCGCTCGGTTGCCACGCGAGCCGTATCGGCTACTCCGCTAACGGCGCTCCGCGCCCGATCCGTTATCGACGGCTGGTCTGTGGCGCTCGCGTTTCCCATCCCGGAACTGCTGTAAACATTAAAATCTGCTTTACGGCCCGAGCTGTATGACGAGTGCTCCTTTTTGCGGGCGTTCAACGCCAGCATGCCCATGCCGATGCCAACCAGCGCGAACGGAATCGGATTGTCGCGAATATACTGTACAGCGGACGAACTCTTAATGGCTGACCCTGCGCGCCCTGTCATATCGGTAACTGCTTCGCTCACGTTTGACACAATCTTTTCTGCCTTTCCTATGGTTGCTTCCTTAACTGCTGTTTTGGCGGTGTCGTACGCCTCCGTTGCCTTTTCCTTAATTTGGTCCTTAACTTGTTCCGCAATCCGCGTAGGATCAAGCTTTTCCTGGAGGGCGTTAATCGTTTCGCTCAGGTCCGCGCGCGTATGCTCAATGTCCGAGCGAATCTGTGCCGCCTCAGGTCCGCCATCATTTGCACCCTCCGTACCACTCGTGTGGGATTCGGACGCAACGGGCGCTCGCCGAATAACGGGATCTTCGAACTCGTCCGCAGATCTCACTTCATTTGTTGTTTCGCCCATTGTGCGTCCTCCTTTAAGGTTTCTACAGTTTGCCGGGGCGCGACATCCGTTTTCTTTAAATCAGCCAGCGCCTTTGAAATCAGTACGGCTCCCACAATGCCGACCAGCACGGCCACAACCAGCGCTGCCACCCAGGACGGCATATAGTTTGCCAACAGAATGATTACCGCCGCTAGTAGAGCCAGCAGCGCCGCATACGCAACCGCTCCGCCCAGTACCAAATAGCCGACGTTCCTACCAACACGGGTGGCCTTTTGGCTGAGTTCGACTTTTGCCAGCGCGATTTCCTGGCGGATCAGAAGCCCGGTTTCGCTGGCGAGCTCAGAAAACAACTCTCCAATCGAACGGTCCTGCTTGTCAGGCATTTGCTCCTACCTCATTACCGGTTCGCGCCGACGCAGGCGGCAGCAGATGAGCGGGATCTTCTACCCTTGTGGAATAATCCGGCGCGGGCCGGGAACTCTTTAAAAAGCGGCTAGCCGCCAAACCGAGCACAAATGCGCTACCTAGAAAGACTGCGGGAGAGCGCCGCGCAAACTCCTCCACATCGTTGAGAAGCTCCTGCATATTACGCCCCTGCAAATAATTCGCGAGCCGCTCCACTTGTCCGCCCATCGCCTGCCCCATCTCGGCGGCGTATTGGGCAATCGGTCCTTCGTCTTGGTTCCGCAGGCGATTGCCCATGCTCTGGAAAGCCTGCGCAACTGATCCGAGTCCCGAGGCAAGGGTTTGCCGACCCTGGTCAACTTGCGATGCGGCTTGATCTTTTGCCTGATCAATGACGTGCGAAGCCGTCTCCTTCGCTTGGCTCGCGGCTTGGCTGGCAGCTTGCTTCGCAGAATCGACTACCCCGCCACCGCCGGGCGACTGGGTGCTGCTCCCATTGTCATCCGCCAAGCCTTCATTAGACGTGGTCGTAGTCGACTGCCCTGTATTCGTCCTTCTTGCCATATTCGTGCCCTTTCTCGTTCTTTTACATCTCCAGTGCGCTGTCCTGATGACGGACTAGTAAAATGCCCTGTACCCCAGGAACGGTCTCGTGTCTTCAGCACAAGATGTTCCGTTTCTAGGACGCCCGTAAGCGATGAAAGTTTCTCGTAGCGGAATATACAATTCGTCTATGAATAGAGCAACGCAGCGCCGTGTGAGGAATCAGATCGCTCTAGCGGTACTACTTGGTACTTCGACACTCCCGCTCAGCAGTCAAAACTCCGCGCCGAAGAACCTCATCACTGATGCTGAACGCATCGGATGGTTTCAGCATGACAAGTTCGGCATGTTCATTCACTGGGGTCCGTACTCTTATTTGGCAGGTGAATGGAAGGGGCAGCGCATTCCTGTCGGAACAGAAGCGGAATGGATCATGCAGCGCTTCAACATACCGGTTTCTGAATACCGCGAGATGGCGCACCACCTCAACCCTGTTCACTTTGACGCTGAGCAGTGGGTGGCTCTCGCCAAAGCAACAGGGATGAAATACCTGGTCTTTACCGCCAAGCACCACGACGGCTTCGCCATGTATCATTCAGCGGTGTCCCGATACAACATCGTCGACTGGACCTCCTTCAAACACGACCCGCTTCAAGAGATCTCGGAAGCTTGCCGCAAAGCCGGTATCCGTTTCTGCGTCTATTACTCGCACCGCGAAGATTGGGATCACCCCGACGGCTACGGCAATAACTGGGATTACAACCGCGCCGGTAAAAACTTCAGCCGCTATCTGGAAGAGAAATCAAAACCGCAGCTCCGCGAACTCCTCTCGAACTATGGCCCGCTCGGCCTCGTCTGGTTCGACCGGGGCATGGACACGCCGGAACACGCTCGTGAATTTATTCAAATGGTGCGCCAGCTACAGCCTCGCTGTCTTATCAACGGTCGAGTCGGCAACTACGGCGAGGATCTCATGGGCGACTATCAGGATATGAACGACAATGGCATGCCCACGGGCGGACTCCAGGAGTATTGGGAAACGCCGCAAACCTTGAACACGACCTGGGGCTACAGCCAATTCGATCAGCAATGGAAGACCCCCAGCGAGGTCATTCACCGTCTCGTCGAAATTGTCAGCAAGGGAGGAAATTACTTGCTGAACATTGGCCCTATGGCCGATGGCACCATCCCGCCGCCTAGCGTGGCAACGCTCCGGGAAGTCGGCGCTTGGATGCAGACCAACTCGGAGAGTATCTACGGCACCTCAGCCAGTCCCTTGCCGGAACAAACCTGGGGACGCAGCACGGTCAAAGGCAACACTGTGTATCTCCATGTATGGAACTGGCCCGCTGACAACAAACTGCGCGTATCCGGCCTGAGGAACCGAACTGTATCTGCTTACGCGCTCACAAACCGCTCGCGACCGTTAACGGTCAGTTACGTGAGCGGCACTCCAGTTGTCGATTTGCCGTCCCATCCGCCTGACGAGCGCGACACGGTAATTGCGCTCGAACTGGACCGGCCGCCCCAAGTGGATTCCCCTCTCCTGA
>JAFAZU010000610.1 GCA_019239585.1 Acidobacteriaceae bacterium | reverse complement strand
TTGCCTGCCGCCGCTGCCGCAACGTTAGAGAGCACGCGACCCATCATCTCCGCATAAGGACGGGACTGCAAGGCGCGTTCCTGCGCACGGCGCAGTTTAGCAGCCGAGACCATTTTCATGGCCTTCGTGATCTGCTGCATGTTCTTGACGCTTCGGATGCGGCGTCGAATGTCAATCAAACTCGGCATTCATTACGCTCTGTTTAGCGCCTTATCGGCTTCTGTATCTACCTGCTCAGCATTCTGGCGATTCCGGTCGCCCTCAGGTCTTTGCGCCGCGGGCTGCCCATCGCGCGTACCGTTGCTGCCAGCCTGCCGCGCCTGCGGTTGTGGCTTGATACTGCTGTTGAACTGGCCTTTGAATTCCGTCAGGGCATCTGTGAGCCGGCGCTTGATGTCGTCGTTTAATTCGCGCTTTTCACGAATGCTGTTCAAGACTTCCGGCCTGCTGTTATCAAAAAATTGATTCATTTCCGCTTCAAAACGCCGGATATCTTCTACGGGCACATCATCCAGAAAACCGTTGTTGCCGGCGAAGATAATTGCAACCTGCTTTTCCACCGGCACCGGCGAGTACGGACCTTGCTTCAATACTTCCACCCAGCGTTTACCGCGATTGAGCTGTTGCTGCGAGACCTTATCGAGATCGGAGCCGAACTGCGCAAAGGCGGCCAATTCACGATATTGAGCCAGATCCAGCCGCAGACTTCCGGCCACTGCTTTCATTGCCTTGATTTGCGCACTGCCACCGACTCGGCTGACGGAGAGCCCCACGTTGATGGCGGGCCGGATGTTCGCGTTAAAGAGATCGCTTTCCAGGTAGATCTGTCCATCTGTAATGGAGATTACGTTGGTCGGAATGTAAGCTGAAACGTCGCCTGCCTGGGTTTCAATAAACGGCAGAGCCGTTAGCGATCCGCCGCCCTTCTCATCCGATAGCTTCGCAGCGCGCTCCAGCAAGCGGCTATGGAGATAAAACACGTCGCCGGGATATGCTTCGCGTCCCGGCGGCCGGCGCAGCAGGAGAGAAATTTCCCGGTAAGCCGCCGCGTGCTTGGAAAGGTCATCGTAGACACAGAGCGCGTGTCGTTTGCTGTCGCGGAAGAACTCGCCAATTGCGCAGCCTGCATACGGAGCGATGTACTGCATCGGCGCGGGATCGGATGCGGTAGCGGCTACCACGATGGAATAATCCATTGCGCCATGCTCTTCCAGAATCCTGACAACCTGCGCCACCGTGGAGCGTTTCTGCCCAATTGCCACGTAAATGCAAATGACGTCCTGGCCTTTTTGGTTAATGATAGTATCGAGCGCCACAGTGGTCTTGCCGGTCTGTCGGTCGCCGATAATCAACTCGCGCTGACCACGGCCAATCGGAACCATAGCGTCAATCGCTTTAATTCCCGTTTGAAGCGGCTGTTTCACCGGCTGCCGGGCCACGACGCCCGGAGCCAAACGCTCAATTGGAATGGTTTCGGTGGTCTGAATCGGCCCCTTACCATCAATCGGCTGGCCGAGCGCATTCACGACGCGACCGACCATGGCTTCGCCTACAGGAACAGACATGATGCGCCCGGTCCGGCGAACCTGATCGCCCTCCCGGATGTGGCTATAGTCGCCGAGTAGCACCGCTCCTACCTGATCTTCTTCCAGATTCAAGGCAATGCCTACTGTTTCTGAGCCGAAGTCGATCAACTCGCCCGCCATAGCGTTTTGCAGGCCATACAAGCGTGCAATACCGTCGCCAACGCTGATGACGGAGCCTGTTTCCGAAACATTCGCCACCGCGTCATAGTTCTCGATTTGCGAGAGAAGTACGCGGGATATCTCATCCGCTCTGATTTGAGCCATACGTTTACTTAATTCCTTATAACTAAAGACCGGCCGTTAATTTTTGGCGCATGCCCTCCAGCTTGCCGCGCAGGGAAGCGTCATACTCGCGCGAGGCTACACGCGCCCGAATACCGGCCAGGAGATCCGGGTCCACTGTGTACTTTGCCCGAATAAACTTGCCGGTTTTAATGCCGAGAGCTCGTTCCACTTCTTCCTTCTGCTGCGGACTCAGTTCCTGCGCCGAAGCAATCTCAGCTGGTATCCAGCCGAGTCTTTCATCCACTTCTGCCGCAAACTCCTGGCGAATCCCCGCCAAATCCTTCGTGCGGCGGTGTGAAACGATCACCAGAAGAAAATTCCGAATCAGCCGGTGCAGTCCTAATTCGTCAGATAACTGGCTGATCACTGCCGTTTTCCGGGCTTTATTAATAGCAGGCGACAGGAGAGCATTATTCAGCTCTTTTGAGCCGGAAATCAGCGCTTCCGCGGTGCCCATCTGTTTAACCGCCTCTTCCGGGGCTAAACCGGAGTTGGGCGCAAAAACCGCGTCAGCAAGCGCGTGAGCATAATGCGAAGCAAGTGCGTTAACCATTTGCTATTTGCCTCGCTCCACAAGATGGATGAAGTCCTGAAACGATTGGTCGTTTGAGGAAGGGGCCGTCTCCCGCAACCGGCGCTCCGCCAGGCGAAGCGCAAGCTGGGCCGTTTGCAGCTTAATTCCGTTCCTTGCCTCGGCGCGAAAGGCTTCCATTTCCGCTGCTACGCTTCTGTTGATATGCTCCAGCTCATCGGCAGTTTCCTGCCGACGGCGCTCGTGTTCGCGCTCCATCTCCGCCCGCGATTGTTCGCGCATCCTTTTCACTTCTTCCGAAAGCGTCGCCATCTTGCGATCAATTTCGGAATAGCGAAGGTCGGCTTGCATCTTTAAACCGGTTGCTTCCCTGATTGCTTTCTGAATATCGGCAGAGCGCGCATTGAAGAAGGCCGGCGCAAACTTCCAGATGGCAAAACCAAGGCCAGCGGCAAAAAGGGCGGTATTGATCAGGTGCCATTTCATTTCGGCTTCCTGCTCCGCCGCGTCCCTCTGCGATGCCGTTTGAGCGTGAACCGTCCCAATGCTGGCAAATAGCAAAAGCGCAGCACAGAAGCAAATCGAAAGAGTCGTCCGGCGCACTAGGCAGCTCTCCGTCGCAGAAGTGATTGCACAATCTGTTCGCTTAGCGGTTGGACATTAGCTTCCAACTCACTTTGGGCGCGCTTTGTTTCCGCCGCGACTTCCCCTTTCGCCTGCGCTATCCTCGCTTCCGCTTCAGAGCGGGCTTTGGCTATCGTTTCCATTTGCTCCTGCGCCCATTTCTGCCGCAATGCCTCGTTCTCCGCATTAATTTCGGCGCGAGCTAACTGTAAAGCACGCTCAAACTCCGAAGACTTCTGGTCTGCTGCTTCAAAGGCGCGTTGTGAGAGTTCCCGGACGCCTTCGGTTTCTTTGCGTCTTTGTTCGAGTACCTGCGCTAGCGGCCCAAAATAGACTCGCTTGAGGTAAAACGTCAGGAACAGAAAAAAGATGACCGTCGGGATGGCCTGCAGCAGCAGGTTAGCCAAGGCGTGTAGCGTCGAATCCATCTCTTTTTATTTTAAGTGGAAGGGGGAAAAGAAGCCGGAAATTGGGAACTCGCAGGCGCAAGCGCACCTCAAACGTGGCGGACCTTCCCTACTTTGTTTACGCTAACATACCTAGGGAACTGACTTCAATCAGGCGGGAAAAGGAGTCTAAAAAATGACTGGAACAGTTCTTAATTTTCGTGTAAGCTGATAGAAGGAATTGCATTTGATTTCATTTTTAATTGTTCCCCAAGCGCCTGTCTGCGCAATCCGTTAGCCCGGCATGTATCCACCAAGAAGTTTTCCTCCTCGCCGGCCAAGAATTCGAGAAAATGTTAATGAGGCGATCCGTGTGAGAGAAGTCCGTGCTGTCTTTCCGGACGGATCCACGGAGGTCATGCCTACTCCTGCCGCCGTACGCAGGGCGCAAGATATGGGCCTGGACCTGATTCTGATTGCCCCGACCGCCGAGCCGCCTGTTGCCAAAGCCATGGACTATGGCCAGTGGCAATACGAACAAAAGAAAAAACAGCACGAGGCTAAAAAAAAGCAGCATGTGATCCAGGTCAAGGAATTGAAATTCCGCCCGAATACAGATGATCACGACTACGATTTCAAGAAGAACCACGCCATCCGGTTTCTGAAAGACGGCAATCGGGTGAAGGCTGTCGTGCAGTTTCGCGGACGCGAAATCGCGCATGTCGATCTCGGCAAAAAGCTTTTGTTGCGCTTCGCCGAAGACCTGAACGGCGTGGGCGCCATTGAAGGGCAGCCCCGTCTGGAAGGCCGCAACGCTCACGTGATTATCAGCCCTGTCAAGGCCACGGCGCCGCCGAAAGAAAAGCGGGAAAAGCCCAAAGACAACGGCCCTGCTCCGGTTAGTAACCCGGCTCCCAGCATTTAAATCTCTGCCCTGACTGCGCTTTACTGAGTTCCCGTCGTGCTCAGCACTCGTGAATCGGTCTGAAATTTTCGGTAGTTGCTAAACGTCACTTCCTCTTCCTGGTGAACTCTCTTGATCAGAAAGCGCGCTCGGGCTGTTGCGCTAATGCGCAATGGAAGCCAGATCTCATCGTTAATGCGTGCTTCTTCAAAGATAACGACTGAACCTTGGGAGATCCGGGCCAAAAAAAGTCCGAGTGAAATGTCCTTTAAAGCTTCTGCTTCAACCTTGACCCAGTGATAATCGTGCTTGTCAATGTAAAGAGTGCCCTGTAGGTTGCGAAGCAGGAGTGCATACTTTCCGTGGTAGTCCGGTTTCGGAGTAGCTCGAATTTGGTAGGCTTCACGCCCGTTCAGCACACAAGTACTCAATAGTTTGAAATCAAAGGCAGCAGGAATGTACTTTCGCCGCTCTTCATCCTGCTGAATCTCATGCCGCAGGTCCGCTTCCCGTTTGACTTTTTGAGCAGGCGTGAGGTGGTTTGCTTCCGCCACGGCTTTATCAATCCGATCCGATTCCTTCCTTTCCTCTTCCACTGATAGCTGGCGGTCATCTTTCGCGAGCAAGCGGGTATATTGTTTGCTGCCGATATAGAGAACTTCTTCCAGCTTCGTGTGAACTGCTTTTACTTTGCCGGAGTTATCAAGGGATCGCGTAACATCGCGCTGCTGGAAGGTATATTGCGTCGCTAGCAGCGCATCATCATTAGCAGCTTGCACCGAACGGACCACAATCTTACGGGCCTCCGGCTGATCCTGGCTGAATCCAACCGAGCAGGCTATCAGGAAAGCGACAAATGGCCGGATCTTACTCATAACGCAAGGCCACCATCGGATCAATCAGCGCAGCACGGCGTGCCGGTCCTGCTGATGCCAGCAGCGTGACGAGGACCACCAGCGGCGGCAAAATGATAAACGTGAGTGCGTCGCTTTTGGCTGTTGAAAAGTTGGCGAGAATAATATGCTCGACAGCAAAACCGGCGAGCAATCCGAATACAGCCCCGGTTAACGAAATCCTTAACCCGTCACGCAACACCATCTTCAGAATGGTCCGGCGATCTGCTCCTAAAGCGACCCGCACGCCGATCTCGCGCGTGCGCTGTAAAACCGAGTAAGCGACTAAACCGTATAAGCCCACCATGGCCAGCCCTAGCCCCATCAGCCCAAGAGCCGCAATAGTTTCCGTTAAAACCGTTGGCGTGTCGATCGCCTGCTTGCGGTAGAACTCTTCCATGGTGCGCACATTGTAAACAGGTTGATTGCTATCCAGATCCCCGACAAGCTTTCGCAATGCTGGAATCACCTTAGCCGGACCAGCGCTTATGTATGCCGCCAGCGTCATCCGGTTCTGGGGATGCTGCCGCAACGGAAGGTACAGGTAGGATTGAGGAGTTTCGGCAATCCACGTGTATTTGGCCGTCTTTGCTACACCGACGATTTCAACAAATGGGCCAGCCCGGCCATTCAGCCGAAAACGTTTCCCAATCACTTCTTGTCCAGGCCAATATCGCTTGGCGAGTTCTTCATTTATCACAGCCGTGAGCGGAGCATTGGCTTTGTCCAGTGATGTGAGTGCCCGCCCGCGCACAAGCGGGATGCCCATCGTGGAGAAGTAGTTATCATCGACGATGCTCGAAAGCACGCTGAAGAACTCGACCCCGCGAGGTAGTTGATAGCCTTCCGGAACGATGTTTGTAGCCTGCTGCTCGAAGCTCATGGGAATGGAACTAGTTAAAGTAACGGATCGGACCCCTCCCTCCTCGCTCACGCGTTCGGTCAAACGCCGGAAAAACTGCTGTGCTTGCGCTTCCGTATAGCGGCTCAGTTCCGGTTGAAAGGTCATGAGTACTAAATGATCGATACGGAATCCAGGACTGCTCGCCAGCGGTCCCCGGAAGCCGAGATACACAATAGAGGCCACCACCACCAGCATCATCGAGCAGGCAATTTGAATTCTGACCAGATTATTCCGTCCCCAAAAGCCCGAAGCGTCCATGCCAAGACCCGCGCCATCTTTCAGGGTAAGATTAATATCCTGTTTCGATGCTTGTAGAGCGGGAGCCAGGCCGAACAGCAGAGTGCTGAAAACGGAAACCGCCAGACTGAAAAACAGAACGCGGCTGTCCAGGTGAGTAGATCCCATCAATTGCGTGTCCGAAGCACCGCTGTTGATGCGACTGAAAGCCGAAATTCCCGCGAAAGCAAGTAATAAACCGAATGCGCCTCCCGCAAGCGCAAGCACTAAGCTTTCTGTTAAGAGTTGGCGAATCAAACGTCCTCTTCCCGAGCCGACAGCAAGGCGGATTGCTGTTTCACGAGACCTGTTGCGGGCTCTGCTCAACAGAAGACTAGCAACATTGGCGCAAGCTACCAATAGAACGGCGCCCGCCAGCAGACTCAACAAAACAACAAGCATCGCCTCTACCGCCGAGAGCTTCAGGCGGGCGTCGAACTCCGTTTTTACGGTTGCGCCGATATTGTGGTTGGTGTCCCCATAACTTTCGGCAAGTTCCCTTGCCAATGCCTGCATTTCGGCGTTTGCCTGTTGTATTGTGATTCCGGGTTTAAGGCGACCTTTTACAGTAAGCACCCGGAAGTCTCTCGCTTCCAACGGATTTCGGGGGCTGTTTACCAGGGCCGGCCACATGGCGAACGGAATGTAGACAGCGGGCCGCGAGAACTGCGCAGGACCTGTAAACCGTTCGGGTGCAACTCCAATTACCAGAAACTCAAGACCGTTCAGGCGGATACGTTGGCCCAGAATT
>JAFAZU010000521.1 GCA_019239585.1 Acidobacteriaceae bacterium | reverse complement strand
CGCTCTTATTTCGGAAGGCGTCTGCAAAGGCTTATACGGCGCTGTGTAGCTCGCTAACGGCGCGGCATAGGCGTAATCTTTCGGCCAGATGTTCTCAGGAATAATCAGAACACCCGGAAGCTTTTCCAATACTTGCGCAAAGCTGGAGGGAGTCGTTGCATCGTTTGGGCCGCCATCGGAATCCACGTAGAAGATGTTACAGCCCCAACGCTTTCGGGCGTACTGCACTTTTCCGATCATCACGGCCACCCCTTCCTGTGCCGGAACATCTTTCTGGCGGGGCGGCGAGGTCGAGAAGTCGAGCCGTTGCGGTCGTATCGTTAAACCGCACCCCAAGCCGGCATTCTTGAATTTCCTGAAAAACTCATCCGCTACGGCATCTATTTCCGGCGATAGTCTGAAGAGCTGACCCGGGCTGCCCGCATAACTGGTATCCGGCTGCGGATATTGCTGCCCTTCAAGATCCCAGACAATCGCGCCTTGTGCATTCATGTCGTGCAGCAGTTGAACAGCGCGATCGGCATAAGACAAGAGAGCGGCTCGAAACGCCGCTTTTCCCGCCGTTGTGTGAATGTTAATTTCTTTTGCGAAATTGTAGTTACGCGGATTCGGGATCGCATCCGCGCGAGGAGATGAGGTAGGGTCTGTAAGAAAGAGTTCACCAATCGGGCGTCGATCATTCCATTGCAGAGTCTGCGGCCAGGCATGGCTATAACTCTTGAGAATGTCGCTTGCGATGGCGCTCACCTCTGTTCCGGAAGAAGCAAAACGTAAGCTGATGACGTAAGAATCGGTTTGCCCTGGCGGTAGGGGGCGATGCACCGGGACGGCGCGCGACAGGAAACCTTTGCTGTCATCGTTATTGGTTCCGATTTGCAGTTTGTAATGATTGGGCGTGCCCGAAGGACTTAGACCTACGTACAGTCCTTTGGCATTTTCGTCTGCAATAACGGTTATTCCTTGCCCGAAGTCCGCTGCGATCAGCGCAGGCGCATCAAGGTTGTTGTGGAACTGAGGATAGTTCGGAGCACCAAAACCCCTTGGAAGCTGAGGGTATTGCAATCCGAGCGGGGAAACAGCAATGCCCTCCAGCGCCTCGGAGCTTTTATCGGCGACTGTGATCCTTATCTGAAGTGCATCGGAACGATCAGCCTCTACAAATTGGCAACTGACGCTGCCCCAATTCCAGGCCCAGGTCAGCAGACGCTTTGCGTCGTCCCAGCTCTCGGTTTTTCCCGTTTCACCCCAACCGGATTTGCCTCCGAGTTGGTACGCGCCAACAGAAAACGCGTCTCCGCGTCCGCCGTTCAGGTCGATCAAAGAGACCCCGCCGTAGCTCAGGCTCGCTATGCCGCGACGGTCGAAGGACACTTGGAGCTTTTGAGCGAAAACAACTTGGCTCCAGACCAGCAATATGATCGGAGACAAAACTCGAAGCGAGTTCATCATCGAAAATGTACTCAATATGACCACCACGTTAGCGGGAGTCGGAGGAGTGCTGCTCACTGGTTCGATTGTGCGCACCGTGGCAGGCAACGCGGCGGGAATCGTCACATTGCTCGTGTTGACGGTTTATCCCGTGCTGGTCTGTTACGAACATATATTGCTGTCCGAAACAGGAGGCTTTTTTCTCCTTTCGCTTCTTGTTTGGGTGCTGGTCCAGTTTCGAGCGCATTGGCCAAATTTTGGGAAACGATCAATCAAAGGCGTGTACAAATTGGTCATTATTGCGCTCGGCCCTTCGTTGCTTGCATATACGTTCGACTTGTCGTTACGCCCTCCATTTCAGGCTGTCTTCCAACAACAAACGCCCTGTCCTCTTTACCTGCCTCTCATTCTGCTGCTTACTCTTATCTCTTCCTGGTGGCTTTTCATTTCTCTTAAAGAAAGCAACCCAATCGGACTTGCCATGACCGGTATTCCGCTTGTCTTTTTGCTCCTCCAAGTTTTGAACGGGCGGGATGCCTTTCCCGCGTATCCGCTCCTGATTGCCAACTGCGTGACTCTCCTAAGCCTTGCTCTTCGCGGATGGATCAATAAACGAATACCCGGCGCATGGTAGACTCATCTCGAAATTGAAGTCTTTCGCATTCCCATCCCAGCTTCCCTCGCT
>JAFAZU010000326.1 GCA_019239585.1 Acidobacteriaceae bacterium | reverse complement strand
CGGTCAAAGCTCTCTTTGCTTCCCGCGCTCGCGCTAGGAGTATGCGTGTTTGCTTCCGAACAGCCGTTACGTGCGCCCTATTCTCAAACAGCCGTGCAAAACGGTACGAGCATCAGCGTGAATATCGGACACGCTGATCCGGCGAAGACTGCTTCAGATCCGCTGACGGAATTTGAGCACGTCGTGGTGCGAGTGAGCTTTAAGGACGTCGCATCCGGCTCTCCACTACCGGGGGGCTCTCCAGCAGCCTGGATTGATCGCAGGATTACCGGCGAGCAAACCACGCTGGATCAGTGTGTCGGTAAAGTGAAGCGTTTCGCCGAAGGCAGCACGTTCAGTCACTCGGAAGTTGATTTGACGTCCTACTTCGTCGTCATCATGAACAGCGACCCGACGCTGACCGTCGTCGATCCTCGCTTCGGTTATGGCGACACGCGGCTGCTGGCCATGGTTTCGCTTCATGGTCCGGGCGAAGATTGGATTCTCACGGAGGACGGCAAGCGTCTGTTTGTTTCTGTGCCGGCCGCTAACGAAGTGGTTGCAGTCGACACAGCAGCCTGGAAAGTGATCTCGAGTGCGGGCTCTATTCCGAGGGCTGCCAGAGTAGCATTGCAACCGGATGAGGCGTATCTCTGGGCGGCTTACAACGGCGACGAAAATTCCGGCGTTGCCGTACTCAATGCGCGAGATATGAATGTTGTGGCGCGGATTCGCACGGGCCGTGGCTATCATCATATGGCATTCAGCGCGGACAGTTCCCTTGCCTTTGTGACCAACCCGAGTGATGGCACTGTGTCAGTCATTGACGTTCGGAAGCTCGTGAAATTGACTGATGTTCCGGTAGGAGTTAAACCCACGTGGATCGCCTACTCTGATCTTGCCAAAGCTGCCTATGTCGCAAACGAAGGGGACGGGAAGATCGTTGCGATCGATACCGCCCAGCACAAGATTCGCGCGACGATGAGCGCAACACCTGGATTAGGACAGATCCGCTTCGCTCCAGGCGGCCGGTTTGCTCTGGCGGTGAATCCCAATGACGATAAGATCTATGTGGTCGACGCGGCCTCCAATCAGATTGTGCAACAGGGCAAGCTCGACAAAGGGCCGGACCAGATCGCATTCACCAACAAGACAGCGCACATTCGCCATCGAGGAAGCGATGTCGTCTTGATGATCGCCCTTGCGTCACTAGGGACTGGGAACACAGAGATTTCAGCAGCGGATTTCCCGGGCGGCCGGTATCCGCCTGGCGAGATGTCGCTGCCTACACCCGCAGATGGAATCGTGCAAGCTTCCGGTGAAAATGGCGTGCTGGTCGCTAATCCCGGTGACAAATCCGTTTACTTCTACATGGAGGGTAGCGCCGCACCGATGGGTAACCTCAGCAACTACGGACGAGAACCGCGCGCCGTTCTCTCTGTAGACCGCAACCTGCGCGAGCGCTCACCGGGCGTTTACGAAACCACTGCAACTCTGCCGGCTGCGGGCTCTTATGACTTTGCTTTGTTCCTGGACCGACCGCGAACTGTTTCCTGCTTTAATTTTCCGATTGCTTCCGACCCATCCTTAATACGCGCAAAGCCGCCGAAATTGAAGATCGAACCACGGATCACCGCTTCCACCGTGGCGGGAGAACCTACTGATCTGGCGTTCAGGCTGACCTTTGCGGATACCGGCAAACCGGACACGGAAGCGAAGGATGTAGTCATACTGATGGTTGGGCCAACATGGCAGCGCCGCTCAGTTGCCTCGCATCGTGGCGACGGAATCTACTCCGTCGATTTTAAGGTCCCAGCGCCTGGCATCTACAACGTCCTGTTAAGCTCCCAATCACGAGGCCTGACTTATCTGCCGTACGCAACCGTGACCGTGAAGAGTCGACCCAATTGAATGGCGGATACTATTCAAAGCCTCTGGATCGGCGACCGATTATCGGTTATGGAGCAGTTGTGTATCTCGTCGTTTCTGCGCCACGGACATACATTCCATTTATACGTGTACCAGGAGACTGCTGGGATCCCTCCGGGAACAGTGGTTCTGGACGGCCACAAGATCCTTCCCGCCTCCAGAATCTTTACTTACACGGAGCACAAGACCTATGCGGGGTTTGCCAACTTCTTTCGCTATAAGCTGCTGCTCGAACGCGGAGGTTGGTTTATAGACGCTGATACGATTTGCGTCAGGCCCTTCGATTTTCGTGACGATTATGTGTTCTCGAGTGAAGGCATCAATGGGCGCCAATTGGTCAACGTCGGCGCAATGAAAGTTCCGCCCGGCAGCCCGGTTGTGCAGTATGCGTGGGAAGCCTGTGAAAAGATGAACACGAGCGAATTGAAGTGGAGCCAATGCGGTCCCACGCTCCTCGGCAAGGCTGTCGAAACGTTTTCGCTTCAGCAATACATTCAGACATGGGATGTTTTTTGCCCCGTACACTTTTCTGTTTGGGATCAAATATTGGACCCTTCCATTTGCTGGAACTTCAGCGACCGGACCCATGCGATCCACTTGTGGAACGAATTGTGGCGCCGGTCCAGCCAGGATAAAGATGCGCGGTACCTTGCGGGTTGCCTTTATGAGCAGTTAAAAGAGCGCTATTTGGAGTAGAGAAAGCTGATCTGCTCAAAAAATCCACGGAAATGAGAGAGAGTTTTCGTGTACTCGGCAATAAGTTCGTTGCTGTAATACTTATCTTTCAGGTAAGCTTCGGCTTCCATTTTCCAGGATTCGGTTTGCGATGGATCGGTTTTGAGAAGATTGGGTACGAGTTCATCGAAATCCCGGTATCCTTCTAAAAATTCAGGGTAAAAGAGTTCCCGCAGTGCCTGATTGTTAGCAAGTTGCGATTGGGTCCCAAAATACGCCGCCCGCATCGCCTCCTTCAGTGACTGTAGGCCAGCGTCGCCCACATCAGAACTCACCCGGTAAATGTTTTTGAGTACACCTACTTCACCGGGCAGCATCACATCTCCCATCGGCCCACCCAGAATGTGAACCTGATCCCGCTGCATGCCGGACACCTCACGCCAAGGCCAGAGGTACTGATAACGGCTGCCTGCGACTGTAAGATCGTCATGATCCATGAAGATGATGCGGATCTGCCACACCCCATTTCTCCAGACACTCCTAAGACCCACGTTGCGCAGAACGAACGATTCGCCATCGGAAAAACCGCGTACTGCGAGCAATGTGCCCCAGCACTCACCAATCTGTGACATTGCTGACAGAAAGTTCTCGTCGGCGCGCTTGCGGTTTTCTGGAACACGAAAAGCATCACGTATATATTGCGCGTAATCCTGATAACCTTCGGACGGAATCGTTATTTCCCCAAGAATCTCTTCGAGGACCGAATCAGCTAACCAGCGGACATCCCGCAGAGTGTAGCCACGCCCGAGGCCTGACCGAAAATACTCCTCCGGTCCGTCATCCGATAAATAGAGCGCGAGGCGGTCGAGCCGGAAAGAGCTGCTCCCCAAAATAATGGCTTGTTGCGGAAGCGCTTGTCCAACAAACTGTAACGTTAAGCCCAGATCACCCCCATACGAGGCCCGAGCTACGCCCGTGTCCCAGGGAAAACTGTCCACACAGGCGCTCATTGCCCGGCGCATGTCGTCGAACCCCGGGCCGAACTGCTGTCTGTCAGTAAAGTAGTCGAGAATATGCGTTTCGCCTTCAG
>JAFAZU010000305.1 GCA_019239585.1 Acidobacteriaceae bacterium | reverse complement strand
CGAGTACAAGCGCGGTCTACAGGAAGGTCGACAAGAAGGAGAACGGACCTTGCTACGGCTTCAGATTGAGAAGCGTTTCGGTTCTGTGCCGGAGTGGGCCAGTCAACGTCTGGAAAAGTTGTCAGAACCGGAGTTAGGCGAACTCGGCCTGCGTCTGTTTGAGGCGCAAACCTTGGAAGAATTGTTGCCTGAGCGTAGCAGTTAACCCAGGCAGTTACTCTGTCAAAAGCTTTGCATGTATTCAACCTGCTGCGGTATCCTCAAACATTCACATGCGAAAAGCCCTGCTTGCATCAATTTTCTTCTGCTCCCTCCTCCATGCACAATCAGCCGTTACCGTCATTAAAGCCGCAAGGCTCTTCGACGCCAAAAGCGATCAAGTCCTACAGCCCGGAATCTTGGTTGTGACGGGCAAACAGATTCAGTCTGTCGGAGGTCAAATTCCGCCAAATGCGACCGTTATCGATCTCGGCGATGCGACTCTGCTGCCCGGATTCATTGATTCCCATACGCACCTCACTATGGCTTTCAATCCGGATTACAACGGCGCCCGCCTGCTCGAACTAAGTCGCCCGGTACCGGAACAGGCGATTCGCGCTACTGAAAATGCGCGGAAAACGTTGATGGCCGGATTCACGACCGTCCGGGATGTCGGGTCTTCCAATTTCTTGGATATTGGCCTGCGTAATGCCATTAACGCCGGAGTTGTTCCCGGTCCTCGCATGCTGGTCGCCGTGCATGCGCTTGGTTCCACAGGCGGGCATTGTGACGACAGCGCCGGATATCGCTTTGGATTATTCCAACACGAAACCGGACCCGAAGATGGAGTGATTAATTCAGCGGACCAGGCCCGTTTCGCCGTTCGTTTCAATATCAAATACGGCGCTGATGTGATCAAAACCTGCGCTACGGGAGGCGTTCTCTCGCCGACTGATGATGTCGATGTTCCTCAACTCTCACAGGCTGAACTCGATGCACTGGTGGGCGAAGCGCATGCGTTACGCCGAAAAACAGCCGCGCACGCGCATGGTGCAGAAGGTGCAAAACGGGCCATCCGTGCTGGTATCGACTCCATCGAGCACGGTACATTTCTCGACGATGAGGCCCTCCGCATGATGCGCGAAAGGGGAACGTACCTCGTGCCTACGCTCGCGACTCGTAGCGGGCTTGCCGAATCAAAATTCCCGCCGCTCGTGCAACAAAAAGCGGATCTGGCTGTTAAAAACCAGGATACGATGGTGCGCCGCGCGCTCGCGATGGGCGTCAAGATTGCCCTTGGAACCGATGCCGCTGTTTATCCGCACGGCAATAACGCGCTTGAGTTTGTACTGATGACGAACGATGGGATGACCCCGGCGCAAGCACTACGGTCTGGCACTTCCGTTGCCGCTGACTTGCTGGGGCTTTCCGCTAGAATCGGCACATTAGAAACCGGGAAAGAAGCCGATATTGTAGCCGTGCCCGGTAATCCGTTGAATGACATCAAAGTCACTCAAAGCGTACTCTTCGTCATGAAGGGTGGCGTAGTCTACCGCAATGACCGGACTCCGCAGTTAGCGGCCTCATCATCGCATTAGATCAGTTTAGTTCCCGTACTGTTCCTCACTGAGATGAGCAGCGGCCATTGATGATTAACTGATTTGTAACAGGATTGTCATGCAGAGTTGATGACAATGTACGGATACTTGGTAAGAACCTAACGAATCTACTATCACGTGTTGAACGTATCTTGTTCACATCTTGAGAACGGGGAAAAATCAATGAAAGCTCTTACCAGGTACAGTCAATGGGCCTGCTCCGCCCTTTTAGTCGGCGCAGTGTTCGCCACTGCCCTTCCTGCGACGGCACAAACCTCGCTAACGGGTGCTGGCGCTACTTTTCCGGCGCCTATCTATACTAAGTGGTTTAGCCAATATCAGTCGATTGGCAACGTTCAAATCAATTACCAGCCGAACGGTTCCGGCGGCGGCATTAAGGGCGTCACAGACGGCACCGTTGATTTCGGCGCCAGCGATATGCCGATGACCGATGAGCAACTAAAAGCATTCAAAGACAAACACGGCTTCGACGTTCGCTTATTTCCTACTGTCCTTGGCGCTGTTGTGCCGACTTACAACGTTCCAGGTATTACGAGTGAACTAAACTTTACTCCAGAAGCTCTGGCCGGTATCTTTCTGGGCAAAATCACGACCTGGAATGACCCGGAGATTGCAAAAGCTAATCCGGGCGTTAAGCTGCCTGCTGACAAGATTGTTGTTGTGCATCGCTCTGACGGAAGTGGAACTACTTTTTGCTTTACCGATTATCTGTCGAAAGTCAGCTCGGAGTGGTCCTCAAAGGTAGGTAAAAACACTTCTGTTGACTGGCCCACCGGCTTAGGAGCGAAGGGTAACGACGGCGTGACCGGTCTGGTAAAACAGCAAAAAGGCTCGTTGGGATATGTTGAACTGATTTACGCTGTCAAAAATCATCTTCCTTATGGCAAGGTTAGAAACAAAGACGGCGAGTTCGTAAAAGCTGATCTTGCCTCTGTTACCGCC
>JAFAZU010000227.1 GCA_019239585.1 Acidobacteriaceae bacterium | reverse complement strand
AGCAACAACGGAGAAACATCCGGACCGCAGGTCATCACGAATAAAGAATTCTTCAACAAGGTCGCCAATCAGTTAACTCATCTTCTTTCCACCTACACGGCTGCTGGACTCTGTTACCGAGTTGATCTTCGGCTGCGGCCTGAGGGGACTCTCGGCGACGTGTGCATCTCCTTGGCGGCAGCAAAAGAATACTACTCCAAGCGCGCCCGCGACTGGGAGCTGCAGATGCTGATTAAAGCCCGTGTCGCCGCTGGCGATTACACATTAGGTCAATCGCTCCTGGACTTTGTGGAACCTTCCATCTACTCCACTACCCTTGACTTTTCAATGATAGAAGCCATGTCAGGGACGCGCGAACGCATCCGCGAAAAGCTTTGGCGCAAACGCCCGCACGGTAAAGGATTGGATGTCAAGCTCGCGCATGGCGGCATACGCGACATTGAATTCCTGGTCCAGTGTATGCAGCGCCTGCACGGCGGACGCGAGATCTCAGTACGGCACGGTGGAACACTACAAGCTTTATCAGCACTCCGTAAAGAGGATTTGCTGTCGGAAACGGAATATGACCATTTGAAGAGCGCCTACGAATTTTTGCGGAACGTGGAACATCGTCTGCAATTTGAAGAGGACCGGCAAACTCACACTGTACAGGCAGAACCGGCCCAATTAGAAGTTCTAGGGCGGCGTATGCCGCCGGGAACTCGCCTTGATGACTTAAATCTCCCGTTGTCGTCCCAGCTTTTGAGAAATATCAACCAGCATTTGGAAAACGTTGTAGGCATTTACGAACGAATCGTGCATGCGCAGAGACCCCTATCGTACACATTCGACACATCTGATTTCCGTGCGCCTTCTCTGTCGCCACCGGAGCAGCAAAGGATGGTTGGGCTTTCGGAAGGACTTTGGGGAAAGCTCCAGGCTAGGGCTCCAAAACTGGAGGCGCGTTTGCGGACGCGAGGAATACAAAGAGGCGAACAACTACTTGCTGCCCTCCTTGAAAAGCTGCTGGAACTACCTGACTGCTTGGTGATACTCGAAAATCATGCGCTCCTGACAGAAAACCTGGCGCTGATTTTTGAAAAGAGTTCTTTTCTCGGTTATCAGCTACTTGGACATCCCGAATACCTTTATGAAATCGGAAGGGCTATTGATTACCCGACCCGCCATTGGGTATTCGAAGGATTATCTGCTCCGCTTAACGACATAGACGGGCTGCGCCGCTTTTTTCAGCGGGAAATGTTCCGTATTCAGGCAGCAAGTATCTGTTTTGCCGAGCCTATTTTTCAGATCCTGGATCATACCTCCGCGCTGGCGGAGTATGTGATTGCTCGAGCTTACCGCATCGCTCGTGAAGGCGGGTTATTACATGGGCGAAAGCACGGAACACCGCAAAAACCCTTTGAAGAGCCGCAAAACGACATGATGGTTGTGGCGCTGGGAAGGCTGGGGATGCGGGAATTCGATCTTGGCTCCGACGCTGACGTGCTGTTTATTATCCCTGACAGCGAAGCTCCACGCCAGCGCTTCTGGACCAGAGTAGCCGAACGCCTGGTTGAAATCCTGACCGCCTATATTGGCGACATGCCTTCTCTTTCCATTGATACCCGGCTTCGTCCGAATGGCCGGGAAGGTCCCCTGGTGCAAGCAGAATCCAAATATGTTGAGTACTTCTCTCGTGATGCCGAGGCTTGGGAGGGAATCGCCTATATGAAGGCGAGGGCTGTGGCCGGCGATACCGACCGGGCTACTAAATTCCTAAGCGAGCTGCAGCAAGTTGATTGGCGGCGCTACGGACAAGGCGGCCGTTCGAAACAGGATTTGCGTCAGATGCGAATGCGGCTACAACGCGAAGGGGGCAGCATCGCCCCTCTCAAAGCAGCTGAGGGAGGCTACTATGATGCCGACTTCATCCTGATGTACTTGCGTCTCCGGGGAGCAGGTCTTTTCTTTAAAAGCCTGAACACGCCGGAGCGTATCGACGTGGTAGAAAAAATGGGGCACCTGGACCGCGAAGATGCCAAGTTACTGACGGAAGCAACTACCTTTTTCCGCGCCCTTGATCACGCCATACGCGTTGTGACCGGACGCGCAGAAGGACGGTTTCCAGCTTCCGAAAGTGAAAGGGAAATGGTGGCCGAATTAGTCTATCAATGGACAAACCTGCATTCGAATGCCGTCAGTATTGAGGAGCAGTTATCCGTTCTCAAGAGAAAGACCCGGAAACTGTTCGAGCGCACATTCTCGGCCTAGCGCTCGCGGTTTTACAAGGGAAGCGGTAAAAATAGAGATAAAAACCATTCATTCCCGGTTGCGTGTAGTTGCCTGATCGTTGCGGATGATTGTCGCCAATCGTTTCCGTTATGCAATACAGTTTTGCAATCGAAAGATCGAGGAAACGGCGGGTTCACCAATTTATTGCATAAACACTGGTTTGGGCAAAGGCAATATCGATCGCTACACTTCCACCTAATCAGTTCCGATAACTCTGCTTCGCGATCCCAGCTTTGTAGACCACCAGTCTGCACTAAGTGGTTTGCTGGTCCCAAATACCCAGATGGCCGAGGAACCGCGAACAACTCGCAAACAACGTCGCTGGTTGTTCAGTGCCGATAATCGAGACTCCCCCGCCAAAGACGGCTACGCTGGCTGGAACAAATGCAATCGCCGCAGCGAGGGGAGAAGGTTTGCGCGACTCTGGCATCCTTCCTCACTTTGATCGGAGAAAAATTGTGCAACCAACTTATGGTGCCCTCTCTAGTGTTCAACTTTTCAGGTGACGTAATCGTTTCGCTTGCCGGTGTCCAATGGAAGATACACACCTGAACAACCCGCTCTTAACCCAACGACTGCCGCGAACAACAGTGACCTTTGGTGTTATACTCGACCGTACGCCGGTGCAGATTAACGCAGGGGATTTTTCACCGTGATCATTGTGTCGATTCGTTGTTGAGAATGGCGCAGCATCTCGCGACAGTCATTTAACGCTTTCAAGGGGGGCTATGACAAATCAAGGCCTTGTGAGAACCGGGCTTTTCAGCATCCGCGGATCTTTCATTCGGACAATATTTCTGGCGATGTGGTTTGGAGTCTTTGGTTCTGTCGTGCGAGCTCAGCAACCTGTTGCGCCCCAAGGTTCTCAACCCGACTTATCGAATGTGAACGACATCCTGGACGGCCAGCGAATGCTCTTGCATATCGACGATCTGGTAATCTCCGGCGGAATTCTTCCGAACGGTTATCAGCAATCCCCTATTTATGGCGAGCCCTGGACAAGGACCGCAGCTCAGTACCGCCACGGCTGGCGACAAGCTGCGGCTCCAGGCTCGCGTCTACAATTACAGCTTGAAACCGATGCCGGCCGACTCGACTGTTCATGTGCGTATTTATCTGCAATCTTGGGATACGAGCACACAAAAACCGGCCGGAGCGAGTGTTTTATTCGGCGAGGACAAGCTTCGTCCCATTCCTCCTTTCGATTCGGCTGAAGCTGCACCTCTGAATTGGGTATTAGCGAACGCTACCCTTGATACGAGGCCTTACCAGAATCAATCACTAAGTTTGGGTACAAGATAAAAATGGAAAGATGGTTGCCGAAATTCCAAACCTCATGGTGTTCTTCTACGACGACCCGTAAGCGGACAGAGAAATATTCGATATTCAGGCAGCACCGTACGTGAGTCAAGACAAAGCTTTTTGGGGCAGAAGCGATCTACCACGCTCGTAAATGCAGAGCGCACGACCTATAATCGTTGCCAATAAGGGTACCCCTGACGAAATTGTTCGTCTGGCTGATCGGGTGACCGTGGTTTGCGCCGCTACATGGCAATAGGCTCGTTCCGTGTTTATGTTCCTACTCTTTCAAGTTTTTCGGAGCGGCGCCATCCCCAGTTCAATCAGTGATTGACGATTATCGTGATGACAATGTGTACTGGACCAGGACACCATTAACAAAATCAGCCTGCACCGTTTGAGCTGCGGTCTGATAAGTGCAATTAGTTATCGCTAATCCGTTTGCAACTTGGTCGTGACTCTCGATGGGCGGCCCGAACAAGGTCTCCACCTGAGCCCGTGTCAATCCTTTCCGCAGGCTCTGGACCGGATTACTGTTGAGTGGCATCTGTTCAGTAGCGCTTCCTAATCGCTCCGTCGTGCGGCTCTCGTTTGGACCAGATACGTCAGGAGTAAAAGTAATATACTGCGCCAGCGCATTCATGACGAACTGCGGTGTGATTGAATCACCAATGACCTGTGTTTTAACACGTATGTTGAAGCGCGAGCCGCCTCGCTCCCGGCCTTGCGCAATCTTAATACGTCTCAAATCCGCATCCTGCTCCGCAGCAGCGCGTCTACGCCGGTCCTGCCGCTCGCGATCACGTTTCAAATCATCCAGTTCTCTTAAAAGCGAGCGGCGGCGATTGTCATCTGTTTCTTTGTTTACCTGATTTTCTAGTTCCTTTTCACGCATGCTTTTTTCAGCAGGCTGGAAATGCACCGCTTCATCCGTGATGTCGGTGACCGTTCCATAGCCGCCACCTCCAAGCTGGAATTCGATAAGGTCTTTTTTTACCTTGACCTTAGTGATCATCACGGTATCCCCATTGCGGAGCGATACTCCGAAGCTCTTGAGCCGGGCCGCATAGCTTTTCGTGTCTAACGGCTGCGGCTTGTTCGGGTAGATATCAACGCCTGTCTGGCTGCCCGGCATATCCATCTTTACCGTGACCTGTTTACCTTCGAAGGACTGGCTCAATGCTGCCTGATCCTGCCCAGCGACTTGATACGCTGTCAAGGCAACTAAGCCTGAGTACAGCCATAAGCCTCGAGTAAGTGATGTCGGCACTAGCATTTTTTGTATCGATTCAAAGGAGGAGTCACCTGCGGCCGTGAGAGTCAGTTATCATGCCATAGAATGGCCGAGATTCTACCTTCGTCCTGAAACACCTGGAGTACATCGTTCAAACCGCTAATCGTTACATTGTTGACAACAAGCTGGTAGACAAGCCGTCTTCCGCTTCTGGACATGATGTAGCCCCCAAACGCCTGGCCTTTCAACAAGAAGCCTGACTCGGCGCCCACGAGATAGGTCCCTGTCTTGGCACGTACTTGGCCTTTGGCGCCGGCCAGCATGGAATCAGGATCGGATTCAAAATCCTTCACAAATGCGAGCGAGCCATCTACTCCCAAGATCGGCAAGGCGTCAAAAAAGGACGGAAAGGCAGGACTTTGGGACATCTTTGACAAAAAGTGAGTTACAGCCCGGTTCGTCGCCGTGGTTTCTCCTCCCCCGCTCCCGTCCACAAAGTGGAACTCACTCTCTGGGATGCCATACCGTGTAGCCAGATGGCGGTGCTCCACCTTCAGAGCATCATTCAGGCTATCGACGCCCTGCGTCAGTCCAAATAGCACCAGGCTGGTGTCGGCACCAATGTTATAGCTGACTTTGAGGACCAATTTAGCGTCGTCACTATAGGGCAATCCCTTCAGCTCCGCCACTTTCAGCCAAGGCGAGTAGGAGTCTTTGGGCGGAAGCAATTTCACCGGATTTTCTGCCGTAATAGGCGCATCTACTCGGATATTAAACTTTTTCAGCTCCTCAATCCACACGGATCGAGCGTAATTGGAAGGCTCCACAACTCGGACTGTCTGCACGAGCGGATACTGTTTGGTAAGCGGCGGAACAAAGTCGGACGGAATTTGTCCCGTTACGGCTGAGTTACAGACAGGTTCGCCGATGCACGCGGGTAACTCGGGAAGGATGCGGAGAGTAAAGTCCGAGGCAGGTCCACTTGTCACTAATCTGTTCTC
>JAFAZU010000221.1 GCA_019239585.1 Acidobacteriaceae bacterium | reverse complement strand
CGTTGTTACTTCCGTCAAGACGACCTCGGAAGGCAATTACAGCACGCCTCCTCTGGTAATTGGCTCCTACGAAGTTTCTGTTTCCCAGCCTGGTTTCAAAGCATTTCGCGCCAGTGGAATCAATCTGGCATCAGGACAAACGTTTCGCCAGGATGTCGCGCTTCAGGTCGGTGAAATTCAGCAGTCTGTTGAAGTGAACGCGGAAGTGACGCAACTGAATGCCGATAACCCTCAGATCTCAGCTTCAGTTAATCAGAAGTTTTATGAGTCTCTTCCGGCAGTGATGGCGGGTGAAAATCGCGTACCGGAGTCACAGCTTTACACGTTTCCGACGTTTGTTGCGCCCAGTCAAGGCAACATCTATCCCGGCAGTGCATTCGGCGCCCGCATTAACGGAGGACAGCGCAGTGACTTTGAAAACTTTCTGGATGGCGCTTCCTATGGCGAGGTGAGCGGGCACAACGGCACCCAGGAGCGCTCGGCTCCGTATGAGTCGATTCAGGAAGCCCGCATCATTACCAATACATTCAGCGCCCAATACGGTCATACCAGCGGCGGCTTTGTGGAGTACACAACCAAAAGCGGAACCTCTACCTATCACGGCTCGGCGTATGAGTTTTTTGATAATGACAAATTGCAGGCACGCGGCGAGATCGCGCCAGTTCGCCCACCCGTCCGGCAGAATCAATACGGCTTTACGCTGGGCGGCCCCGTAGTGATTCCGAAACTATACAACGGACGAAAGAACACCTTTTTCTTCTTCAACTACGACATGTTCAAGTACACCAACGCGGGCTCGGGCAGCGGCCTGTCCACAGTGGCAAACAGCCAGCTTCGGTCGGGAGATTTTTCTCCCTATTTAGGTAGTACACGGGTGGGCACCGACGCGTGCGGCCGCCCGATTCTCAGCGGACAAATCTTCGATCCGAGAAGTTCACGGGATGCCTCCACCTGTGGAGGACCAACGGGTATCACGGTCAGAGATCCCTTTCCCGGCAACATGATTCCCACCTCAGCCTTCAGCCGAGTGGCGCAAAACATTCAATCGTATTTACCGGCACCGACGACGCCCGGACTTTCCAACAACTATGTCCTGGGGCCGGAGCAGGCGTTTCTCAATGCCCGAACCATTCTGACGCGCGTAGACCACAACATTACGGAAAATATCCGCTTCACGTTGACCTACAACTACACGGATCGTCCAAGGGAGTTAGACTGCAACAGCATTGGCGGCTGTGGCGGCCCGATTGGGCATCCTCGCATGCAGGACATCGTAACCCACACCGCCCATGCGCAGTTAACGTATGTCATCAGCCCCAGTTTCTTTACTCATTTTGTCGGCTCTTATGACCGATGGGTGCTTCCTGACACTTATCCGTTGATTGTGAACAAAGGCTGGGCTTCCAAAGTAGGGATTACCGGTATCCCTTACGCGGATGGCGGCGGTTTTCCAGCCATCGGTTTCGACTCCCGCTACTCCGGTTTTGGCGTGAACGGCGCAGGCAGTCTGCAGGGTACTGACCGCTGGCAATTACTGAACGACACAACCAAAATCATCGGCAAGCATACAGTTAAAGCCGGATTTGACTACCGGTGGGAGCGATGGTTTACCGGAAACTACGTTGGTGATGCGGGCTATTACAATTTTCGCGCGGCGACAACCGGAACGTTTGATGCAACCGGCGCGCCAATAGCAGGAACCGGAGATCCCTATGCCTCATTCCTGCTGGGCTGGGTCAACCAAGGAGGATTCAGCGTCCCTGCGTTTTCTGACTACCGCCGTCCGTATTTTGCACCTTGGGTAAACGACGATTGGAAAGTAACCGATAAGCTAACTTTAAGTTTCGGCTTCCGCTTCGACCTGCAATATCCCCGCACGGAACGCCACAATCAGTTTTCTTCATTTGATCCGAATCTGCCCAACCCCGGCGCGGGCGGACGACTGGGCGCGCTGGCCTTCGCAGGCTTAAACGGACACGGCAATACATTTGAACAGTTACAGGCCGACACGTATGGTCCGCGCTTTGGGTTTGCTTACCGGGTTACGGATAAGACCGTGGTGCGCGGCGGCTACGGAATCTATTACGCTCCAGTTACCATGAACGGATTCCAGGCCAATTCCAACTATGGCTTCAGCACGAACCCTTCCGTGACGGATCTGACCAATGGCAAGCAAGCAGCTTTTCTGCTGGATAACGGTTTTCCGCAGAGCGCCGTTCAGTTGCCTCCTCAGATCAGCCCAACGCTGCAAAACGGGACCAATGTTCTGTATATGAATCCGGGAGGCGTCACGCTGCCCCGTTATCAGAACTGGACGGTATCAGTGGAACGACAACTCACGAACAGTTTGCTGGTGGATGCTGCTTACGTTGCCAATCACGGTACCCGGCTGATTAGTGGGCCGCAGATGAATGATCTCAATCAAAACAATCCGCTTATTTTGCAGCAGTATCCATTGAGCGTGCTTACGGCTCAGGTCGGCACTCCCGCCGCGAACGGCTTTCCTGCGCCCTATCCCGGCTTTACGGGAACCGTCGCGCAGGCTCTCCGACCCTATCCGCAATTCCAAAGTGTGCCGCAATTTAATGGGGCGAACGGATGGAGCACTTATAACTCGCTCCAGGTCAGCATCAATAAACGATTCAGCAACGGGCTGCAGCTCACAACCGGCTGGGTCTGGTCGAAGCTGATGAACAACGGCGCGGAAAGCGGCTTGAGTCAGGGATTTGGCGGCGGCTTCCCGGTCAGCACCTATCTGCCGACGAAGGCAGTCTCGATTGATGATGTGCCCCATGTCGTCACGGTCACATTCCTGTATGCCCTGCCGTTCGGGTCAGGCAAGACGTACCTGAACCGGGGCGGCTGGACGAACTGGGTATTGGGTGGCTGGAATATTGCCGGTAACCTGCGCTACGAGGGAGGGCGGCCACTGGGCATCTATATCGGGCAAAACCAGTACGGCGGTGTTTTGTTCAACAGCGGGCAACTCCCGGATCGAGTTGCCGGCGTTAGCGGCTACCAGGACACAGTCAACTCCAATTTCGATATCGTGAACAGCCGCTACGTTTCCCGAAGCGCGTTCCTCAACCCGGCACCGCTCACGCTTGGTAACGAAGGCAGACTGGATTCCGTCCTCCGGGGCTGGGCGAACTATAACGAGAACATCTCGCTCTTCAAAGATTTTCCGGTTTATAAAGAGCGAGTTACCTGGAGATTGGGCGCAAACTCCTCCAATCTGTTCAACCGGCATCAGTGGTGCGATCCCGATACCAACTTAAGTGATGCGAACTTCGGGGCGGCAACAGGTCAGTGTAATTTGCCGAGAGCGATCCAGATTTACACAAAAATTACTTTTTGAGCTTGACAAGGTATCTGTTCATGCCTACAATGTAGGCATAGTGGCGGAACTGCTGGGCACATTTGAGCAGGCGGTATTATTGGCCGTCGTAAGGCTTGCTGAGGATGCCTATGGACGAGCGATTCTGCATGATGTAGGAGCTTGCCTCAAGCGCGAAGTTCCTGCCGGGGCAGTATACGCCACACTGGACCGGCTGGAAGGAAAAGCTCTGATTTCTTCATGCCTCGAAGAGGGCACGTCCGTACGTAGCGGTCGCGCCCGCCGTTATTACCGGCTTACGGCTGCGGGTGTTAACGCGTTGAACGAATCGAAAGCCGCGCTGGATGAAATGTGGCGCGGTACACAGTGGCCGCTCGGGTGGCAGGTATGAATCGGCAAGAACCGCCGCTTTGGCTGCAACGAGCGCTCCTTCTCCTGCTGCGTCCACGAGACCGGGAAACGATCTCCGGAGACTTATTGGAGGAATATCGACAAGAAAAGCTGCCGTTCCTGGGTTCCGCACGAGCTAACCATTGGTACGGAAGGCAAGTAATGAGCTTCGCATCCATTCAAATTCTGGGAGGGCCAGTCTTGAAACAATTACTAATTTCCGTGTGCTGCTTTAGTATCATGGCGGGGATCTGGTTGGGCGTGATGGAAAATGTTCTACGGCATGACGGCTACCGGGCGCGGTCCGTAGTTGCGGCTTGTATTGTCGTGCAGAGTTTGGGCACCCTATTGCTCATCCTATTAAGTGGACATTCTGTCTTCCGCATAACCATTATGCTAGGAGCGGCGGCGATTATTCTGGTGGGGGGATCAGCGTTCTTGAACAATATGCGGTCAAATCATTTCGAGGGGTTTGCATTCCTTATTAGCCTGGCGCTGATGATTCAAGGCGTATTGACCTTTATAACCCTGCTCCATATACATCGCCATATGCAGCAAGGCTGATAAACTTGACATGGTTACGTGTTTGGCTCCCGGCTCCAGATTGTTTTTGGCCTTGGATTAGCGGTCGCAGGTTTCTCCACATTTGCTAAAGCACAGGACCAAACTTTCAAAGACGCTTTCGCTCTGTATCAGGCAGGATCGATTTCGCAGGCGCGCGAACTCCTGCTGACGGCCCTTGAGAAGACCCCTTCCGCGCTCGACTATAGCCTGCTCGGAAGCATCGAGTTTGAGCAGAAACAATTTGACAGCGCGGAACAGCACTT
>JAFAZU010000202.1 GCA_019239585.1 Acidobacteriaceae bacterium | reverse complement strand
ACGATATGCGCATCAATGCCTTGAATGGCGGCGCTCAAAGTACGGAACAATGCCACAGAGACTAGTGGATTGAACTCTCGGGGATTCTCAGGTAGCTCACGCAGACCGGCGGTGAAGGCTGCCCCCGCCCACAAGACCGAGGTCCAGAATCACCGCAATAAACAGGAAAATAAATTCCTGAGTGGATAATGGTCCAGGATAATTCTTCACAATGTAGGTGTAGACAAGCAGCGTCAATGGAAGAAAAATGAACCCAAGCAAGGGAATTAAAATTCCGTGGTAAACACCCGTAAAGAAGGTCGTAAAGAACCAAAGCAAGGCGATGGCGACCCTAGGGAACGCAAGAATCAGTATTAGTAAAAGACAGGGCATAAACTTTTCCTGTATCGGCTTACTGCCAATATTGCCATTGTCCCGACGCCATAACGTAACTGCTTAAAATGCCGTTTGTGACCGCGTGCATCAGGATGCAGTCAGCGAGCGATTTGGTGCGAACCATCCAGAGATTGTACACAATACCGGCAAGGAGTCCGACGTCCCAATACGGTCCATGCTCCGAAGCAAAGAGCAGTGCGCTGATCCAGAAAGCCAGCGGACTATACGCGCCCAGCGGCACTTTTTGAAAATCGGTGTTAATGAGCCAACGCATAAGCCAGCCACGCCAGAACAGCTCTTCTACAACCGGCACGATCAAAACGGCGCGGATTGTCCGCCACGATAAAATCCACGCGCTTTGTAGTTCAGCAGGTCGAAGCGAAGAGTGGAGATGGCCCGTAACCGAATTAGAGAAGAAGATGTTCTGTCGATAGCCGGAAATCAAAACATCAGGAGCAATCCAAAGAAAAAAGACCAGAGCGCCGACCGCGATGCTCGCTAAAGGGTAACGAGGATAAATCGAGAGTTCGCGCGGCCAGCAGATGAAGCAGACCGCCGCAAGTACGAGCACCCAAATCGGTAACGCCCAATAATTATCGAGGTGTTGCGGTGAAAAAGCGAGAAAGAGAAAAAAGCAAGCGAAAGGCGCTACGTACTTCGCTAACGGATGCTTCTCAGTCCAGGTCGAAACAACCAGATCGGATTGCAATTGGTTCTTATCCAATCTGGTTGACAAAGGTACGGATTTTATCCTGCTGCTCAGGCGGCAGCGGACCTTGCAAGGCTTTCTGCGCTTCGTCCTTTGCGCCTTGCTTGTCCCCCTGCTTCAGTAACGCCATTGCCAGGTGGTAGTGAAAGGTCGGGTTTTTTGGATCTTCCTGCACAATCTGCCGGAAGATGCGCAATGCTTCGGAGTTTAAGTTTTTTTGCAGATAAACGTAGCCGAGAGTGTCAGAAATATCAGGGCTGTTCGGCACACGCTTTTTCGCCCGCTCAGCAAACGTCATCGCCTGATCCAGGTTGGTCCCCTTTTCCGCCTCCATGAAGGCGACGTTATTAAGGGCCAAAGCGTTATCAGGATCAAGGCCGAGAATTCGGTTGTATATATTTGCTGCCTCACCCTTTTTGCCAAGAGCTTCCTGCAATAAGGCTTGATTCAGAAGCGCATTGATGTTCCTGGGATCAACTTTTGACGCCTGTTCAAATGAGCCTAATGCCTGATCAAATTGCCCCAGTTGACGCTGTATGACGCCCATCCGCAGCCAGAGATCACTAGATTTCGGATTAATCTTTAGGAGCTCCTTATAGTCATCCGCTGCCTGTTGATACAATTGCTTGGCCTTTTCGGGATCGGATTTGAAAATTTGTGCGCCGGCAGTTGCTTCGAAGCTTGCCAGTTGCTCCCGGTAGGCAGGCACAGTCGGGTTTTTCTGAACTAAGTCGCGAATCGTTGCAACCGCTTCATCGCCCTTACCCTGAGAGAGCTTAACTGCCTGTAATCCGAGCAGCCCGCGATTGTCAGGCGGATTTGATTTCCAGACCTTGTCGAATTCTGCCGTGGCCTTGTCGTATTCCCTCCCTACGATGTAAAGCCCCGCAAGTTGGAGGCGCGCATCGTTCATACCTGGAAATTCCTGGACCAGCGCTTCCAAATCTGCCTTTGCTTTGTCAATCTGGTTGGTGCCAATCAGTGCTCGATCACGAATCAGGCGCGCATCCGGCAATTTCGGATTGGCAGAAAGAACGACTTCCGCCTGCTCAATGGCTTTTGCGTGGTCACCCCGGTCTTCATAGACGCGCGCTGCCAAGGTTCTCGCCCCGATCAGCACAATCGGCCTTGCCGCTCTACTTTTGCTTTCGTCCTGTATCGCCTCCAGCGCTTCACTGAGCGCCTTATCGGGCTGCCCAAGGCCAAAATATGCGCGAGCCAATTGAAAGTGCAGGGCGCCATCACTCGGATTATTGGCAACCAAAGTTTTCAATTCATCAACGGATTTTGCGGCTTCGTTCTTCGATCCGCTCCCGAGAAGAAGGGTTGAATACACCTCACCGGTGGTTGCATCTTTGGGATGATCAGAGGCAAGATTTTTGGCAAGCTTTAAAGCCTCATCACGGCGTCCAGTCGCCTCGTAAATGGCGACGATTCGCTGCTGGTATTGCAAGGCGTTCTTGGAATCCTCTTTCACGCCAGCCTGGTACTGCTCTAGTGCCTGATCAAATTTCTTGGCGCGCATATAGAAATCACCGAGCATTTGACGTCCAGCCGGAAAATTCTTTTTGTCGCTAATCACACGCTTCATTAACGCTTCCGCTTCGTCATAGCGGTTGGAAAGAAGTAGATAGTTCGAAAGGTTCAGCACGGCAACCGGGCTGGCCGGGTCATTCCCCACGCGTTCCTGTAAAACGTTTTCGGCCTTTGCCTTGTCATTCTGGCGTGAATACAGAGCAAAAAGAAAGTCGTAACCAGGACCCCAGGTCTTGTCGTGAGCAATCATGTCACGCACGAGGGCATCGGCCTCCTGGGGCCGCTGCGCCGCGATAAGCGTCTGCGCATACCAGCCGATCAGCTCACGGGAGTGCGGCTTAATCTTGTTAGCTTTCGCAAAGCTTGCGAGCGCTCCGTCTCTATCATTCTCCGCCAAATGAAGTAGTCCCTGGATTCGCATGCCGTCAAAAGAGTTGGGGTTCTGCTGAAGGACCTTATTGTCCAGGTCCTTTGCATCAGAGAGAAAGTTCTTCAGCTTAGCCGGATTGCTTGCGTACGCGCCTAAATAGATTTCGGCTAACTTAATTGTTGCGTCGGTATTGTCAGGTTTAAGGTCAATCGCTCGACGGAAGTATTTGCTGGCCTCAACCGGATTACCGTCATCCAGGAGGTTCAAACCTTGGCGATAATATGCTTCAGCATTTGTCTTATCTTTAGCAATTGCCTTTTGGTACAGAATGGAAGCTTCTTTGAACTTCTTCTGGTTGTGATACCGGTTTCCGGTAGCAATCAGCCTTTCAGGGCTTTGACTACAGGCAGATGAAAACAACAGGGTGCAGATACCTGCCAGGGTAAATACATACTTCATAGACTTTTGGAGCTTACTTGGATTGTAGGAGATGTGAGAGGCCATGGGAAAGAGCTTCCGAGCATAAAATAGCTTTGCTATGCGGGAGAAAACCGGTCAAATCTGCCTTCTCCCCTCAAAACTGGATTCAATCCCGATATAAAGGACGTACGACAGGCAAAGGGGAAGTGGATGAAAATCGTTTGTTCTCTCATCCGGAATTCTAACCGGCTTGCCTTTATAATCAGCCTTAAGCATGCGAAAACTCTTTTTCCTTTTGGTTGTCATAGCTAGTCTAGCGACCTTGGGCCTCACTCAGACTCATCGGCAGACGAGCGCATCGGCAATAGCGAAATCTGCCAAAGCGCACGAACCAGATCTGCCATTAGTAGCCTTGCCTACGGAACCTGGTTTATATGCAGTAGTTTACACGTCCATGGGAAACATTGTTTGCCGTTTGTTCGAGAAGGAAGCGCCGAAAACGGTAGCTAATTTTCGGGGGTTAGCGACCGGCACGAAGGCGTGGACCGACCCGAAAACAGGACGTTTAAAGCACACTCCTTTGTACTCAGGTACGACTTTCCACCGGGTCATTCCGGGTTTTATGATTCAGGGAGGTGATCCGGCTGGGGATGGTACCGGCTCGCCTGGTTACAAATTCGATAATGAAATTGCTCCAAATCTCCAATTTGACCGGCCCGGTTTATTGGCCATGGCTAATTCAGGACCTAATACAAATGGTTGCCAATTCTTTATCACAGTTGCGCCTGCGGAACACCTCAATGGGAATTATTCGATCTTTGGCGAGGTTGTCTCCGGGCAGGAAGTTGCGGATGCCATCTCAAAAGTATCTCGGAATGCCGAAGATAGACCAGACACGCCGGTAAAAATCGCAGCCATTACCATTCGCCGAGTTGAGGCGACAAGCGCTGCCAAGCCTAATAGTTAATTCAACTGACGGCCTAAACAGTAAGGCTGAAGCAGGACGGTAAGCTACTGGTATTCTGGATAGTGCAATTACCACAAGTCGAACTGGTTGATGGAGATTAATAGCCCGACAAATGCAGGCGTTCTTTCGGTGGTTGTACCCGCCTACAACGAACAATCAACCATTGCGCTGGTAATTCAAAAACTGCTTCTTGTTCCAAATCTTCTTGAAATCATTGTTGTTGATGATTGCTCGACCGACAATACGTATTCCATCGCCCAACAACTAGAAAGGCAACACAACCAAATAGTTGTTCTCCGGCACGAAAAGAACGCAGGCAAGACCGCTGCGCTCAAGACAGGATTTCGGGCCACGAAAGGGAGCATTGTTATCGTTCAGGATGCAGACCTGGAGTATGATCCTGCGGAGATCAGCAGTGTCATTCAGCCTATTATCGACGGGTACGCGGATGTGGTTTACGGGTCTCGCTTCCTTGTCCGAAAGCAAACCCGTGTGCTTTATCTTGGCCACTTTCTCGCCAATAAGGCGCTGACATTTTGCTCGAATTTATTTACGAACGTAAATCTGACGGACACAGAAACGTGCTACAAAGCTTTTCGGGGCGAGATCATCCGCAACATGATCATCACTTCGAAGGGGTTTGGGTTCGAAATTGAAGTTACCGCTAAGATTTGCAAATACCGCTATGCTCTCTACGAGGTGCCGATCAGTTACTACGGCCGGACTTATAAGGAAGGAAAGAAGATCGGCCTTATAGACGGGTTACATGCGTTTTGGTACATCATTTACTACAACTTGTTTACAAGCTCGTAACA
>JAFAZU010000137.1 GCA_019239585.1 Acidobacteriaceae bacterium | reverse complement strand
TTCATGTCTGGATATTCGCGCAACGCGGTGATCCACCAGGGCCGCGTCGATCTTGACATCGAACTGATTCAAAAGCCGATCTCATTGCAGGAACTCACCTTCCGCATTCGCGACGCACTGGATCGGCGCGCAGCGGATTGAAAAAAGGTTGTGGCTCGCGCCGAGGAGAACGGAAGAGCTCATCCCCTTTTCGAGCTCTCAGTTTCGAGGCGATCAGGCATCGCTAGCTCAGGCAAGGAGTTCGTAGGGAGAAGGCAAGGCCGGCGCTCTCTCCCCTCGCGCGGATTTCACTGGAATTGGACAGCGCTAGTCGGCGGATCGTTCGGCCCAAAATGCGCGCCATCCCGGCGCTATGCCTCTCCCTTGCGGAACACATAGAGATAAAGACAACGTAGGAATGAGCCACACTTTGGGCACCAGTCCGACAGGAAATGGCGGTTTCGGCTGCCGCGGTTCCGGAGCTGGGACTCAGGGGAGCCGCACTTTAGGCACATTGGTTCTCCTGGGGTTTTTAAATCAAAACTCGCGCGAAATGCGAAGGCGGTACCAGAACGTGTCGTCTTCCCTAATTAGATTCGGATATCCCAAATTACTATTGTATTCCTTATGTTGCATTTGGTTGCGTCGATAAGACACCTCTACGCCGATATCGAGATCCTCCACGGGTGACCAGATCAAGTTACTTCCGATACTGTACGCGTTGCCTGCATCATAAAAGGGGCTATATGGATTATAAAGCGCCCCATTCGAGTTGGTGATCGTATCCAAGCAGGTCGGGCAGGCCGCGCCTTCCGCATAACCCTCAGCCCTCCGAATCGTCGGAGAATAATTGATGTGAGCGACGCCCCCGAAAAATCCCGAGCGCAGTGTCGGAACCCAGTAATGCTCGAGCGAGAACATCGCCGAGTAGGCAGGCGTGAGCGTTACTTTGCCGCTTGGGCCAAGGACTGCGTCGTAGGCAGAAAAGGTCGTGCCACCCACGCTCAACCCAGTGCTGAGGAACGGCGCTGAAAATCCGGAATCGACGGCGCTGAACTCGCCTCTCGCATAGGCAGCCTGCAGATAGAGATAATCGCCGGCAGTGATCATAGGCAAGTTTAACTTCGCGCCGCCTTGGACAGCCCAACCATTCCCAGTACGAACCGAAAACCCCCCAGCAACTGCATTGACGCCACTCGCATTGAGCCCGGTGGTTACGGACCCCGACGTGCTAAGATGGTGCCAATTCGCGGACAACTGAGCGGAACCCCAAGCTTGATCCACCCTAATGTTGCCAACGAGATCTGGCACGTTCTCACCCTGAGAAAAGCCCGTTGCGGCGAGCGGACCAAAGCCGGAGAGGAGCGGGTTGGCCGCTCTTGGATAATTGATCGCGTAGTTGGCATAGTTTGAGATGAGAGCCTTGGGTACGCTGTTCGGAAAGATCGTGCCGGTTCCGAAAGCACCTGTGCCGGCTATCGGGTATCTTTGGCGCTCCTTGGGATCTTCGATCGACAACGTCGCCGAGAAGCCCGCACCGAAGGTGTAAGTATAGGCCAGAGCCTGAGTTATGATATCGGAATCGGTGATGCCGAACCAGGTGTCGTTATCAGCATAGAAGTCAAAGAATGACTGAATGCGGCCTGCGGTGAGCCCACCCCATTGCACGGCAGCAGCGGAGATGAAAACGCCGCTCGTTAACTTGAAGGCCGCATCGGCGCCAGCAAAGCTTGGGAAACCAGCCGCTCCCCCAGCGAAGCCGAAAGTGTAAGCAGCCGCCTGCAATGGAAGCGATCCAAAATATGGGTTTCCACTGTTGCGGCCAATGTTAATTCGCATATAGGCACGCAACAAACCCCAGTCGGTCTGTGTGCGTGAGTCGATCGCGAGGCGGCCGTGCGCGTGGAACCCCAGGGGATCCGTGGCTTGGTTGGATGCTTGGAACACGACAGACTCAAAGCGGACACGGCCACCGACCTTAACGCAGGTATCTGTGTCAGGAATGTAGAAGAAGCCAGGACCGTGGATTGCGCACACTTGCAAGTATTGAACATAGCCTGCCTTCGCTGAGGGAAGGTCAGCGGCATGGACACTGCAGGCCCCAATCACACCCGCAGCAGAATTGAAGAAAATCCGAGTGGTAGGCTTCATGCCGCCCTCGGTTGCCGCGTGCAGTTGTTGACCGTGTCGTCCTCACGAAGTCCTGCTTTACGAAGCCCCGCTAACAGCGTATCTTCCCTAGGGCGATTGAATTTCGGATCGTCAGAGGGACTGCTGCACGGTTAGCCACCTCGTCGGCGCGCTTTTTACCAGAAGCTCACATCCACATGGCCCTTGATGGCATTGTTGCTTGCGCGGCGGCCATATTGGCCCGAATAGGAGAGGCCGACCGTGACGGCATTCGTTAACCTGTAGTCGAGCGAGGCTTCGGAGACGAAGGCGTCGCGGTCGACCGGCACGCCCGCGACCGTGAAGCTCGGGAAGGAGCCGGCGAAGGTCTGGTTCACCTTCGGGATTACGTCGCCAAATGCATGGCGCCAGCCGACGAGCGTGCTTAAGGTGAAGTCGGGCAGCCTCGCGAGCTGGTATTGCGTGCGCCAGCCGAGCGTCGTGGTGCCAAGATCATAGCCTTTTGACGCTCCGACGAGAGCGGCTCCGGTCAGCGCCGTCTCGACGTAGCGGTTCTGATCAATATGGATCACAGCGCCCTGCAGGAAGGGCTCGTAATTCACCTTCAAGCCTTCGAGACCCGGCACATAGGACCAGGGCGTCCAGTAGAAGGGAAGGTTGTAGCCGATTTCGCCGAAGCCCTGCGCGGCATAGCCGCCATAGCTCGAGCTTGCCGTATCAGCAAAGCCTGGGAAGATGATCGAGCGGCTCGTATGGGTATCGGTCGAAGCAAGCATGACTCCGACCTTGAGGTCGATCGCGCCATAGCTCGTCTTTCCGTAGAGTGCTCCGAAAATCGACTGGTAATCGCCGCTCGATGATCGGGCCGAGACCTTCAGGCTGTCATCGGTGTAGCCGCCGGCGATGCCGAAGCGCCAATCGCCGTTGAAGAGCTGTCTCTCGGCATCGGCGCCGATGATGAAGCCGCCGGTGTTGCTGGAAAGCTTCGCGGCATTATGGCCGCCATCGGTAGTGCCCCAATCGCCAAAACCCTGGCCCCAGAGGCCGAACAGGCGCGGCTGCACCATCTGCACCGCAACCGAAGCAAGGGCCGCCTTATGCGACGGGAGGTCCGCCGCATAGGTGCCGGTCATCGTGGTCGCTGAGCCGAGAACCGGTTGCTCTGCAGGTTGGTTCAAATGATCGAGGATGGCCTCACGGGGCAGGCGGCTATCCTCAAAACCCGCGGTCACAGCGCTTGCATGGACCTCGCCCGATAGCGCATCGAATGCCTGAAGGGCGCCAGGCGCGCTCTGTCCCACCACCGCGTTGAAGATCGGATGGCCCGCGGCCAGCGCCTGGATCGCCGCGGACGTCGCGAATTGATTCTGCGTGATCGCAACCGACGGGAAGGTCGCAGTGACCACCAACTCCGAATTAGGGAAGCCAAAGCTGCCCATTTCGCCCGGGGTGATGCCCAATCGCGTGAACGTTCCCAGCGGGTAATATCGGAACGCCGTCCCTTCCGGCTCCCCAAAAACAACCAACTCCGAAGTTCCTGGATGCGTCAAAGACGAAGAAAAGGGAATGAAATGGACGCTCGTGATGGTAGAGACGGGGTTCGCAAAGGCCAGGTTCGCGACAGGGACCACGGTGTCTGTCGTAATGAATGTCGGCGAGTCATAAGTAAACAGTGTGAAACTAACGGCCGGATTTTTCACGGTGTATACCACCTCCGCCTGGGCCAGCGATGCTAAGGCCGCCCATAGACCGAGCGCTGACGCGAGGAGGTTAATCTTCGGAGACATGTGCTTCCTCCCTAATGGGTTGGAATATGTCCCATGGTGAGCCCCTGTAACCGCGGCACACTTTGAACCGGCTATAAGTTCCGAAATAGTTCAATTCAAAATTGTGATTCCAGTGCCGTCGACTTCCGCCGACGCCGGCGCTTTTGTAGCGCGGCGCGAGGCAGCCCCCTCGGCACCGGCCGACCAGACCAACGACCAAGACAGCCATGATTATAGCCTGCGGATCCTTATCGACAGGATGAGCTGGCGAACGATTTGCTCGACTGTAGCGGGCGCCGTCACTTTGTCGTGAAAGGCAGGTGCAAAAACCCTGAAAATATGCTGAAATCTCGCTAAGCTAGGCGCGCAGGCGATTAGGAAGACTTGCGGAGGCCGCAAGCCGCACTTCCTCACGGAGAACAGGCGCAGCCTGCCGAGGGGGTGGCGATGCACCCGGCTAGTGAGAAAGCTTATTGCTTCGCGGGATATACGCTCGATCAGCGGCGGGGGTGCCTGCGCGCCGGGGATAGAGAGATCGAGCTGCGACCCAAGAGCTTCGCCCTATTGTGCTATCTCGTTGAGAACGCTGGCCG
>JAFAZU010000032.1 GCA_019239585.1 Acidobacteriaceae bacterium | reverse complement strand
CCTGGTCTCGGCTTATCGCGCCTACAAGCCGCTAACAATTAAGTATTTCATTAAAGTCATTACTCGGGGCCTCCGGATCGGATTAATGGCGAAACAGGTGGAAGAAGCTGTGGCAATGGCCTGCGGCGCTTCACTAGATGCCGTGCGAGACGCTAATAACCGTCTCGGTAATTTGGCGCGTGTGGCTCTGGCTGCTCGCCACGGTGAACTTTCGGCCATTGAAGCGCGACTTTTTCATCCGATGGAGTTCATGCTTGCCGAGCCGCTGGACCGTTTGGAAGATTTGCCGGAGCCATCGGAGTGGGTCATCGAGGATAAGTATGACGGCATCCGTTCTCAGGTGCATTTTGATAACGGCCATGTCCGAATTTACTCGCGAGGCATGGAGGAAGTCACGCACGTATTTCCCGAAGTAGTCCGCGCTTTCGAAAATTTAGATGGCAGCGGTTTGATTGATGGCGAGATCCTAGCCTGGCGTGAGGGTCGCGCTCTGAATTTCAATGTGTTGCAGCAACGGTTGGCGCGCAAGAATGTTCGCGCTGCTTTGCTAGCTGAAATACCAGTAGCTTTCATGGCGTATGATCTTCTGCTGCATAATGGGCAGACGTTCTTCGATTCGCCGCTGGAAGAAAGACGCCGGACCCTTGGGGAAATATTAGGATCGCACCCAAGGTCGGTGATGCTCTCGCCGCAACATCAGGCCGGGACATACGAAGAGATCGACCGACTCTTTCTTCAGGCTCGCGAACGCGGCAACGAAGGATTGCTGCTGAAGGAAAGGGGCAGCCACTACGAACCGGGAAAACGCAGCGGAGCGTGGCTGAAGCTGAAGCGGGCTTATGGAACGCTGGATGTGGTGATTACGGCGGCTCAGCAGGGCAGCGGACGCCGTGCCACTGTGTTTTCCGATTATACTTTCGCCGTCAGGTCAGGAGAAAAGTTTGTGAGTGTCGGCAAGGCTTACAGCGGGCTGACCGATGCGGAGGTGAAAGAACTCACGAAGGTTCTGCGCGCCGCTTCCACGGACCGGTTTGGGCCGGTGATGGTCGTGCGCCCCCAAGTGGTGCTGGAAGTGGCTTTCGACGGAATACAGAAGAGTTCACGCCACAAAAGCGGTTACGCGCTGCGCTTTCCTCGCATCCTGCGCTGGCGGCATGACAAGAAACCGGAAGAGTGCGATGATCTGGCCCGCGTGGAAGCTTTATACCGGGCTTCCCTCCAATAAATTTGCATACATTCGCTCCAGTCGCTTTAAACTTCCTTAAGGGGCGGTTTGCGTTTTCTCGCTGCCGCTTCCAAAGCAGTACACATTTGAATCGTGATCGACGGCAAAAACCATTCCATCGGTTACCGCCAAGCCGCTGAAGTGTACCCAGCTTTTGATAGCGTCGCCGCTATTAAATAGCTCTTTGCCGGTTTTTGCATCCATGGCGCGCAGCACGGCCGGCCGAGTATTTAACAGCCGCTTGTCTTCAGGGCCTGATGGATTCTCACCGGTCGATAACGCAAATACGACACCATTCGCAACGACCGGCGGGTCCGGCAAGTCAAAGCCGCCGGTCATCCAACCCGGTTCCAGCTTTGGATTTTGCGTCTTCTCGTTCGCCACCACCTTGAAAGCCATAATATTGCCCCTTTTGTTATCGCCGTTGGTGGAGGAAAATGTGGGCGCATCTTTCGAGGGCGGGCCTCCCACGGGAACATAGAGCCAGGTCTGCCCGTCTTCGTCGCGCCAGGTTGCCATACCGCCGTAGACGCCGTTGCCAACGCAGCATTTCTGGTCATCGTTACCCAGGCGCGGTGATTTATAAAGTGCCGTTTGGTGATCCGCTCCGCCCAGGTGCTCAGCATCGAAGATGTAAAGAAATCCTTCTTTGGCTCCGTGGATGACATAGTTGTGATTGTTCCATCCGAAGAATGCGGGGCTTGCCGAGCCGAGGTCCAAATCAAGCTTGTTCAGGTAATTCCAGTTGTGCGGGAGGAAGTAGCCGTCCATCCTCAAATCGGGCAGTGTTGCTGAAAGTACGGTCAGCGAATAATCTCCGATACTTGGATTGAACACGCCGTCCGCTGCTGCTCCGTAGATGTGCCCGTTGTTTCCGATAATAGGGCCGCCACGTCCCCATAAGCCCGCTGTATCGGTTCTCGACAACAGAAGCTCCCGAATCACAGGCCGTTGCGGATCGTTGACGTCAATCGAGTAGAAGCCTGAAATTCCGTCTCCGCAACCTTGCGCCAAGGTAGTGTAGACGACGCCATCCACCAAACTCAAGCTCCAGTTTTTGGAGTAGGCTGCAACAAAGTGAACCGGTCCATAACGAACTGATCCTGTCGCTAAATCCAATCCATAAAGCGCTCCGTTCGGGGCGATCACATACAGCACATTGGTTTTACGATCAATGACGGGAGTTGCCGTGATGCCGTTTGGACACAGAAACGTGCCTTGATAACGGCCCTTGCCGGGCAGGATGGAGGAGCGAAACGTGTGGGTCCAGAGCACTTTGCCGGTTTCCGCTTCCAGCGCAAAAACAATTCCTTTGATGCCGCCTACATAGACCACCGTGCGCGAGCCGCCCAGCGTTGGAACCTTAGTGGCCACGACAGGCGCGGTCAGGGCAGAGAGGCGGTAGAACTCGTTTTCCAGCTTTGCTTTCCAAAGCAGGCGCATGTTCGGCGCGTTCGCTACTGAAATCTTGGTCTCCTCCGGTGCCCAGCCGGAACGTTGCGCGTCGTGTCCATAGGTCGGCCAGTCGGCACGGGCGCCCGCGCATAGCAGCAAAACGGTCAGCGTCACGCGCGCACAGGTATTCATTTGTGTTCTCATAAGGTCGTTTATCTTTCCTTTTAACGGGCACTTTCCACAAAGCGGATGTCCTGCCGCAAAATGTCGAAATTGCGGCGTGCATCGGCCAAGTGGTCTCCGGTTGGGGCAGTCGTTTCGAGCATCGCAAAACCTTTGAAATTGATATCTCGAATCGCTTGGAGCGCGCCTCGGACGGGAACCGCGCCCGTGTCGAGATAGCTCTTGTCTTTAATGTGAAAAGCGCAGATGTGTTCGCGCCCCAGCAGCCGAATCTCTTCCGGCACGTTGAAATGTCCGATGTTGGTTGAGTTCCCGATGTCGTACCAAATCTTCAATGCGGGTGAGTCAACCGCTTGCAGTATTGCCAGATTGTCTTTGGCGGAAATTGTATTTTCGAACCCAAGCACGATCCCTGTATCCTGCGCCATGCGGCACGCTTCCCGCAGCGGAGCGACCACTGCTTTTTGCTCCGGCTCCTTTTCAATGGCACAATGTCCGAAAAAGAC
>JAFAZU010000665.1 GCA_019239585.1 Acidobacteriaceae bacterium | reverse complement strand
GGCGATGGACCGCACGGTCTTTGCGTCTACCCGCAGCCGGGACGCTACTCGTTAGGCCATACCGGAAATATGCGGTAAATTGCAGTGACAATAAACAGTTCTGAATCTAATGGGCAACCGGAGCCGTGGCTACGCGGACCGATTCCTCAAGTGCATCCGCTTGTGATGCCGGTATTTTTCTCATTCTCCCTGGTTCGGGAGGATCTGGCAAAACACGCCGCCGGGCTGTCGCGCGAGCAGGTTTGGCAGACCATCGGCAGGACCAGTGTCGGCTTCCATTTGAAGCACCTGGCGGGCAGCGTGGACCGCTTGACAACTTACCTGATGGGCGGCCAGTTAAGCGAGGAACAGTTGCGGAATCTCCGCGAAGAGGGTCACGGAAGCGAGGAAGTTCAAGTGCTGTTGGAAGGAGTCCATCGAGCCTTAGCTGATTCGGAAGAAAAGCTTCGGACCCTCCACCCCAACAGCTTGTATGAAGAGCGCACTGTAGGTCGGAAAGGGCTTCCAACTTCCGTTATCGGATTGATCGTCCACATTGCGGAACATACGCAAAGGCATTTAGGACAAGCTGTTACGTTGTCGCAATTGGCACGGCAGAAAATTTGATGTCGAGTTTCAGTCAACTTCTGCGGCGTAATCGCAATTATCGATATAGCTGGTTGGGGCAGATCGTCAGTGAAGTGGGAGATCACTTCAACAACGTTGCGGTTCTGAGCTTAGCAATTGAGAAAACGCATAGCGGCGGCGTGATTGCCGCCCTGATGCTTTCGCGCGCGATTCCGGCTGTTCTGGCGGGTCCGCTGGCAGGCGTCGTGCTGGACCGTTTCGACCGGCAACGCATCATGATTGCCAGTGATCTGGTGCGCGGTTTTGTCGCGCTGGGATTTATTGCGGCTATAGCCTACAAGCAGATCTGGCTGCTTTATCTTCTCAGTGCAATGCTGATGCTTGCTTCGCCGTTTTTCACAAGCGGGCGCTCCGCTATTCTTCCTACCATCGCCACCGACGATCAATTACACACCGCGAATTCACTGACGCAAACGACCGGGTGGATGACCCTTACCGTGGGCGCATTTCTGGGCGGCACGATAGCGGCAAAGTTTGGGTACCAGGCTGCCTTCATCTTTAATTCACTGTCCTTCTTTTTTTCCGCGTTTTGCGTGGCCCGTTTACGCTCTCCTCTTGGTAACTTCCGGGCTATTCATGCACCGGATCGAAATCTGAACGAGACGAAAGTCGCCCGTCCCTGGCATGAGTACCGGGAAGGTTTGGCTTATATGGCAGGAAGTCCTCTCATTCTTGGCATCGGGTTAATTGCAGTCGGTTGGGCCAGCGGTGGCGGAGCGGCGCAGGTGCTTTTCACGTTGTTCAGCGAGCTGGTATTTAAACGAGGTGCGCAGGGTTTAGGGCAGCTTTGGGGAACAGCCGGTATTGGCCTCTTAATCGGCGGAGCGGTCGGCAACCGGCTCGGTAAAAAGATCGGTTTTGAAGCTTACAAGCGAACAGTTTTCTTCTGCTACCTCCTGCACGGGGGCGCTTATGTGGTTTTCAGTCAGATGACACATTGGGGTTGGGCATTATTCTTTATGGGAATGTCGCGGGCGGCGGTAGCAGTCAGTTCCGTATTGAACTGGTCCAATCTGTTGAAGCACGTTGACGACCGGTATCGCGGACGCGTGTTTTCGACTATTGAAACGCTGAACTGGTCCATGATGATGCTTTCCATGCTGGGGGCCGGAACCGCCTCGCAGCATTACAGCGTACGGGCTATCGGCGCGGTATCAGGAATTTTAAGCTCTTCGACCGCTATCTTTTGGGGTTGGGCTAATTGGACCGGCAAGCTGCCGGAGCCGCGCACGGTAGAGGAGAAGGAAGCGATTGAGGTACGTGATATTTCGGCAGCTTAGCCGTTGAGGAGTTCAGACTACAAAATGCTCATGGTCGTGACCTTGATGGTGTTTCCCTCCAACTCCCCCCGGGCGATTACCTTCAAGTTGTTTTTGTCGTGACTGTTGTTCAGCAGCTCCCGCGCCTGTTTAGCGCCCTCTTCATCAAGCTTATAGAATTTTTTCTCGTCCGTAATCAGGCCGTACGCATCGCGGCTTGAGTTCTCAACCAGAGAGCAGCTTCGATCCTGCTGCAAAACCTTTTCCCGGCCGTTGCGCACCATTCTTTCCGTGCAGTTCCAATCGGTGAGGACACCTTGAATCTCGGCAGCCTGTGTCACAAATGATGTTCCTGCCAAAAGTAACAGTGTCAAGAGTGTTTTGGTCATAACAGTCTTTATTGCATGACAGTACGTCACTGTTGATGCAGACGCCGGAAGGGAACGGGAAGTGGCAAAATAAATAGGAACTTTACCTTTCACATA
>JAFAZU010000583.1 GCA_019239585.1 Acidobacteriaceae bacterium | reverse complement strand
GCTTGCCTTCACACATGGACGCTTAGCTCAGTTGGTTAGAGCGCCGCTTTCACACAGCGGAGGCCGGTGGTTCGAGTCCACTAGCGTCCACCACGACTTAAGGCGGTTTTCGATTGCTCGTCGCTCCGTATGGGACCAAGAGCCGGGGAAACAAACATCTGTCCCCGTAAGGCAGCCCGGATGGCCGGAATCAAGAACGAAGAATTACGCTCCGAAACGAGGGTACGTGGCTAAACCTTTACTAAGTTAACGTGAGTTCGACCTAACAGAAAAGCAGAACCCGTGTGGGATGTGGTAGATAGAATCTACCATTGGTCGGCAAACCAATTCCCTCGGAGTTCTGCATGGACATTGTAACGATTTTCTGCGACATGGATGATTTCTGTCAGCGCCTCCAGGCCGTTCCACCGCTCCTCGTGCCATCACGCGAAGGCAAGAAGAAATCTTCCCGCTGTCTCAGCTTGACTTTGAGTGAGATCATGACCATTCTGGTCTTCTTTCATGTCTCCCACTACCGCACCTTCAAGCCCTTCTATCCGGGCCAGATGCTCGGTCGGGGACGGGCCGACTTTCCCGGCCTGCCCAGCTATAACCGGTTTGTGGAGCTAATTCCCCTGACGCTGCTTCCTCTCTGTGCCTATGTGCAGACACGCAAAGGCCAGCCGACCGGTCTGCAGTTTATTGATAGCCTGGCGATTCGAGCCTGCCACAACCGCCGCATTCACTCCCACAAAGTGTTTGCCGGACTCGCCCAGCGTGGGAAAGGCAGCATGGGCTGGTTTTACGGATTCAAACTGCACCTAGTCATCAATGAGCAGGGTGAAGTGCTGGGCCTCACGCTCACGCCCGGTAATACTGATGACCGTCGCCCCGTAGCTAAATTGGTCCGTCAGCTTTGGGGCAAACTGTTTGGCGACCGCGGCTACATCAGCCAAGAGTTGTTTGAACAGTTATGGGAGCAGGACTTACAGCTCATCACCAAGCTGAAGTGCCATATGAAAAACAAGCTCATGCCGCTGCTCGATAAAGTGCTGCTCCGCAAGCGCACGCTCATTGAGTGCGTGAACGATCAACTCAAGAACATCAGCCAGATCGAGCATACTCGACATCGCAGCGCCACGAACGGCATCGTCAATATGATCGCGGCGGTGGTGGCCTATACCTTTCAACGGAAGAAACCAGCCTTGGACCTGTTTACGAAATCGGACAGCCCAGAACAGCAACTTCTTCTGGCCGCTATGACGGCCTAATTAGGTCGAATGGGGATGAGAGGACTGGTCTCCCGGATCTAGCAGCGGTAGGCTGCGAAAGAAACGCACTCGATCCAGTGCAAACAAGGAGACCAGTAATGAAACAGATTATCAATTCCCAAACGAACGTGATGACCTCAACAACTACTTCCGGCCTGACGATTGGCATTGACCTCGGGGACCAGTGGAGCCAGTTTTGCCTGCTTACTCCCGAGGGTGCCCTCCTCGAAGAAGGACGCGTGCGGAGTACACGCTCGGCCTTTCAGGCCCGCTTCGGCGCACTCGCCCCCGCCCGTATTGCCTTGGAAACCGGTACGCATTCGCTCTGGGCCAGCGAGTTACTGAGTGAACTCGGTCACGAGGTGATCGTGGCACATGTGCGGGAGGTGCGGGCGATTACCGGCAGCGATCGCAAAAGTGATCAGGTGGATGCCCGCAAGTTGGCCCGCTATGCGCGCGTGGACCCGGAGATCCTGCATCCCGTGCGGCTCCGTGATAGCGATCAGCAGCGGGATCTTGTGCTGATCCGAGCGCGAGCCGCGCTGGTGCGCGCCCGCTCGCTGTTGATTAACTCCGTACGCGGGTTGGTGAAGCCCTTCGGCTACCGCATCTCCAGTTGTGATGCCGATTGCTTTGCCAATTACTGCCGGGAAGAATTACCCCGCGAAATGCAGGACTCGCTTGGACCCATGGCTGAGCAGATTGCCCAACTCACCGCACAGATCCAGGACTATGAAAAACAAATCGGCACGGTGATGGCGGAGAAGTATCCCGACGCCGCTCCTCTGCGCAGCGTGTTCGGGGTGGGGCCGGTGACGGCTCTTACCTTTGTACTCACCCTGGCTGATCCGCAGCGCTTTGCCCAGAGCCGGGATGTGGGCTGCTATCTTGGACTCCGGCCCGGGCGCAGCCAGTCCGGCGAGAGCGATCCGCAACTGGGTATCACCAAAGCGGGTAACACGTACCTGCGCTGGCTGCTGGTGGAATGTGCGCAGCGGCTGTTGCGGATCGATGCCCCCGACAGTGCGATCAAACGTTGGGGACAGAAATTATGCGAGCGGGGCGGCAAAAACGCCAAAAAGCGTGCCATCGTCGCAGTCGCCCGTAAACTCGCCGTCTTGCTGCATAAGCTGTGGGTGACGCAGCAACGATGGGAACCGCTCTACGGCGTGCATTCTGTCATGGCTATCGCTTAAGAAAGACTGGGCACAAGATTGTCATCCGTCAGAAGGTCGGTTTCCGTACCGGCGCTGGGAAAACGACGCGTTCCGGTGACTGCGACACGTGAGTGGGCCTCCGAGGCCGCCCGTCGAATGGCAGCACCGACTCACCAGGAATCGAACCCCCATAGGCACCCAGCCCCGACCACGGGCCGCTGCGAGTGCGGATAGAGGACGGGCGGGAGCGCAAACTAATCACAGCGCACCAGACACGGAGAAAGACAACGACGACGCGCTTACTGATTGCAGAAGAAAGGAGAATCGTGCCAATTTTAAATTTTGGCGGAGGCAAAATTATGTTGCCTCCGCACCGGAGAATACTGCTTGACAACGACCAGTCCTCTCATAGAGAACTCACGTTAAACTAAGAAATCAATCGGAAGGGAGCGGAGCAGCCGGTTTTGTCTGTACTCGTGTCGCCACCAATCGGCTGACTTCGGCTAATAGGTCTTCAATCTGAAACGCTC
>JAFAZU010000575.1 GCA_019239585.1 Acidobacteriaceae bacterium | reverse complement strand
CACGCTCAACAACATGCCCATCAGAAGGGTGGTGCTGAGCAGTGAACTGCCGCCGTAGCTCATAAAAGGCAGCGGAATGCCTTTATTGGGCACTAGATCCAGCACGACGCTCATATTAATGAGAGCTTGGACCACCACGCAAACAGTGACGCTGAGCGCCAGATACCGGCCGAAATTGTCCGCAGCGCGAGCATAGGTTCGCAGACCTCGCCAGAGCACGATGGCAAAACCAAGGAGCAGAGCCACAGAACCGAGAAAACCGGTTTCCTCCCCGACAATGCCATAAATAAAATCGGTTTGCGCCTCGGGAAGATAAAGGATCTTCTGCCTGCTCTGCATGAGTCCCAGGCCCGAAAACCCGCCTGAGCCCACGGCGATCTTCGCTTGCCGCTGCTGATAACCGGGGTCGCTGGTAGACGCTGTTTGTTTCGTGTATTTCAAAATACGGCCGTTCGGATCAAGTTTTGCTAGCAGCTTGTGATCCTTATCGATAAAGTCGATAGCACGCGCCAACCGGTAAGGCTTCATAGCGATGAAGCTCAAGCCTAATAGGATACCGAGGGTGCCGCACACAGCTAAGTAACGGTACTCAATGCCCGCCACAAAGACAACTGCGAAGGTAGTGGCAACCAGCACAACAGCGGTTCCAAGGTCGGCAATAGCAACCGCTAGGGCAATCACCGAAATACAAACGACAATCGGCGCCAGAGTGTATTTGTCATTCACTGCTCCGACCCTGCGGCACAGGAAAAATGCAAGAAAGAGCGACAAAGCGGGTTTCGCCAATTCAGAGGGTTGCAAAGAAAGCGGTCCGGCTTTCAACCAGCGATGGCTTCCGGTATCGGTGATGTAGACAATGACGAGTAACAGCAGCACGATTCCGAGTCCGGCAAATGCAATGCGCGGATCGTTCCATTTCCGGTAGTCGCGCTTCATGCAGAACAGAAGGACCGCAATCGAAACAACAGCCCAACCGAGCTGCCGCACAAAAAAGTGAACTCCCGAAACGTGAAATTTAAGTTCGGCAAGAATGGAGGAGGCACTATAGACCATTACAAGGCCAAAGCACACCATCGCCAGTACGGTGAGAAATAAGAGCCAGTCTGTTTTAAGCCGCTGCGCCATCCCTCAAAACAATTCTTTCACTAGTTGTTTGAACACTTTTCCGCGTTCCTCAAAATTTTGAAACTGATCAAAGCTCGCGCACGCCGGGGCTAATAGTACGGTGTCGCCTGGTTGAGCATGGGCCCGGGCATATTGGACGGCGCTATCGAGCGTGCCGCAGTCCACAACAGGAACCACGTTTCCGAGCGCTGTTCTAATCAACGGAGCAGCGGCGTAGGGATAGGGCGGCTCCGCTCCAATCAGCAAAGCGGCTTTTGCCCGCTGTTGAAGCGGCTCGCGCAAAGGAGTGTAGTCGCTGCCTTTGTCTTTTCCGCCCAGAATGATCCAGAGACCATTGTGAAACGCATCAATTGCTTTTAGGGAAGCGTCCACATTGGTAGCTTTCGAGTCGTTGAAGTAGTTCACTCCCTCCAGATTGCGTACAAACTCAATGCGATGCTCCACTCCAGGAAACGAAGCGACTGCAGACCCGATTTGCTGGGGAGAAGCTCCGGCCAGCAGCGCCGTAAGCGCCGCCGCCATCACGTTTTCCACATTATGCAAACCACGCAGCTTAATATCGTTGCGGCGCATGAGCGGCTGCTTGTCCCAGAAAAGCTGATCGTCTCTCATCCAGAGACCGTGCGGTACAGGCTGTGATGTACTGAACCAGCAGGCTTGCGCTTTCGTGCGCCGGGCAAAGCTCCGGCAAACCTGATCTTCTAAATTCAGCACAGCGTAGTCGCCCACTCCTTGCGTTTCGAAGAGGCGAGCTTTCGCATTGGCGTAGTTTTCGAATGTACCGTGACGGTCCAGATGATCTGGTGTCACATTGAGGCATACCCCGATTTTCGCGTTGAAATGAGAAATGGATTCCAGTTGGAAGCTGGAGAGTTCTAAAACGTTCCACTGGTTATCAGCCGAGGAATCAACCAGGCTGGTGACGGCTGTTCCAATATTTCCGCCAACCTGACAGGGGATGCCGCACTCCTTTAAGAGATGGCCGGTCAACGCGGTGGTCGTGGTTTTTCCATTCGAGCCCGTGATGCCGATCACCGCACCTTTTAGAAAGTAAGAGGATAGTTCAACCTCTCCGATCACTGCAATGCCGTGCTCGCGTGCGTCGGCGAGCATCGGAAGATCATACGGAACGGCGGGAGACAGAACAATCAAATCTCCCTTTAGATACTCCGGCTCTTGCGGCAGCACAGGCACGCCCAGAGCGGCAAATCTCCTTTCTTCTTCCGGCGTTAAGGGACTCGCATCCATCGCGCGGACGTGAGCGCCCCGCTTCAACAGCAGTTCAATCGCTGCTAGACCGGAGCGTTTCGTGCCAATAACAACAACCTGTTTTCCGCGAAGGTCCAAAGGGCGTGTTTACCTCAACTTAAGCGTGGTCAGAGCGAATAATGCCATCACCAAACCGATGATCCAAAAACGGACAACAATTTTTGACTCGGGCCAGCCTAGCGCTTCAAAGTGATGATGGATCGGGGCCATTTTGAAGATGCGTTTGCCGCCGCGCAAGCGATAACTGCCAACCTGCAGGATGACGGAGAGCGCTTCAAGCACAAAAACGCCGCCAATAAAAACGAGCAGTACTTCCTGTTTGATAAGCACAGCGATAACTCCCAAGCCTCCCCCTAGTGCAAGCGAGCCGACGTCCCCCATGAACACCTGCGCGGGATGACAGTTATACCACAGAAAACCCAGACTCGCTCCGAACATTGACGCACAGAAGATGGTTAACTCCTGGGAGCGTACCAGATGCGCTAAATCCAAGTAGTCGGAAAATTTGGCGTGGCTCGAAACATAGGTCAGGACCGTCATCGCGCCGGAGGCGATAACCATGAGGCCAATTGCTAATCCATCCAGGCCGTCTGTTAAGTTCACGGCATTGGAAGAGCCGACCATAACAAAGACGATAAAGAAGTAGAAAAGAATGAAGGCCAGCGGATAGGTCCAGAAGTTTCTTGTGAGCGACTCGATGAGCAGGTCCGGCTTGAATTGCTTAAAGAAGGGAACGTTGATGGCAGTTGAGTAAGCCTGGTTGGCGTGTAAGAGAAGCAGCACGAAGCCGACAACCATAGCGCAGAAGACTTGCGCCCAGAACTTTTGACGCGCGGTCAGGCCCAGATTGCGCTTTTTCGCTACTTTCGCGTAATCGTCAACAAAACCAATAGCTCCGAAGCCGATCAGGCCAAGTAATGCGACCCAAACGTAAGGGTTGCGCAGGTCAGCCCAAAGCAAGGTCGGCAAAACGATGGATGTAACAATCAGCAGGCCGCCCATGGTAGGCGTACCCGCTTTCTTGAAATGAGATTGCGGACCTTCCTCACGAATATGCTGCCCGAAGCTAAGTTCGCGGAGCTTGCGGATCATAGACGGGCCAAGCGCCAAGGAGAGCGCGAGAGCAGTTAAACTGGCCAGTGCAGTGCGAGTAGTGACGTAGCCGAAGACGCGGAACGCCGGAATGTACTCATGAAGAACTTGAAAAAGCAGCCAATAGAGCATGTTCAGGAAGCTTTCCCACCTGCAAAGAGGACAGGGAAAACAAATTATTAGCGTAAGATATGCGACTCTTTTAAGATACGGCGGGCTACTTCACGGTCGTCAAAGGGAATGGGACCATCCTTTAGTACTTGATAGGTTTCATGTCCTTTGCCCGCGAGAATCACAATGTCGCCCCCTTCGGCAGATTCAATGGCGGCTCGAATAGCACGTTCACGATCCGGTTCTGTCAAGTAAGGGGTACCGGAACGTTGTAAACCGACGAGCGCATCGTTCATGATCGCGAGCGGATCTTCGCTGCGGGGATTATCGGATGTCAGCACCACAAAGTCGCTTCCCTCCCCGGCCGCTAGGCCCATTAAGGGTCGCTTGGAGCGGTCCCGGTCTCCTCCGCAGCCAAACAGCGTAATGATGCGCTTGGGAGTCATGCGGCGCGCGACGGAGAGGACGTTCCGCAAAGCATCATCCGTGTGTGCGTAATCTACAACAACCATGAATGGCTGCCCTTCTTCCACCCGTTCGAATCTTCCTCCTACGCTCCGCAGATTACTTATTCCCTTTCCTATTGCTTCCGGAGTGATTTGATGACTCAAGGCGACAGCACAGGCTAACAAAATGTTTGACACATTAATGTGGCCGACCAGACTTGATTGGACGTCAAAGCCTAAATCCCCGGCATTCACCCGGAAGCGTAAGCCTTCAAACCCAGACTGGATATCCGTTGGGCGCACCCAAAGGGCATCGGAACGAGCGGAGGGCGGCTGTGTGCCGTACCAGTAAACCTTCGTCTCCGGTGAAATTTCAAAGCGGCTTCCGTACTCATCATCTGTATTCAGGACGGCAAAGCGCGGGGGGGGACCGCTGCGTGGTTTAAACAAAAGCTGCTTGGCTGCGAAATAAGCTTCCATGGTGCCGTGATAATCAAGATGGTCACGGGTGAAATTGGTAAACCCAGCCGTATGCACCGACAGACCATGAATACGCCCGAGATCGAGCGCATGGGACGAAGCCTCCAAAGTAAAGTGCGTGCCTCCTGCTTCTTCGAGGTCGTGCATGAGCGCAAACAGATCCAGCGACTCAGGAGTGGTATTGACTGCCGGCAAAACCCGACCTGCCAGGTGGTACTCAATCGTTCCAACAAGCGCGGTAACTTTGCCAGCGGCGCGCAGGATGGAATCGATCAGAAGCGTGCTGGTCGTCTTTCCGTTGGTCCCCGTGATAGCGGTCAGCGCCAAACGTTCGTCCGGTCTGCCGAAAAAGTTGCGAGCAGCAGTCGAGAGCGCCTGACGACCATGCGTGACTTGCAGCCAAGGATGAGAAAATCCGCCTGGGCGCGACTGCTCGCTGACAATTGCCAGGGCTCCCTTTTCGATGGCTGGACCGGCAAAGCGTGCGCCGTCGGTTTTTGCCCCAGCAAAGGCGAAGAACA
>JAFAZU010000461.1 GCA_019239585.1 Acidobacteriaceae bacterium | reverse complement strand
CCTACTCCGGGTGGAGCCTGTGGCGATTGAGGTCGGCATTGGCTTGGTCAACCTTGTCGCCGGCGGCGCTTCCTCGCCTCTGCTCAAGAAGATCGCAGGCATTCGACACCAGTTTGTCACAAATTTGGGCTACCTGTTGCCGCCGGTTCGCGTGACCGACAACGTTTCCCTGCGTTCGCGTGAGTACGTAATTCTGCTGAAAGGCGCGGAAATTGGGCGCTATGAGCTGCTGCCGGGCTGTGAACTTGCGCTTCCTACTGCTAAAGCCGACAAAAGTTTCGGAGGTCAGGGGACGCACGAACCCGCTTTCGGACTACCCGCTTTGTGGATTCCGGTTGACAGGGTGGACGCGGCGCGCGCGGCAGGGCACACCGTGGTTGATCCAGTCAATATCATCGGCACGCATTTTTCCGAACTGGTCCGTCAGCATGCCGGCGAAATGCTCTCCCGCCAGGATGCCAAACTGTTCTGCGATCGGGTTAGCCAGGACCATCCGAAGGTGGTCGAGGATTTGGTCCCCAAACTGCTCTCTTTGGCAACGATACAAAGAGTTCTACAAAGCCTGCTACGCGAGCGCGTATCGATTCGTGACGGCGTCTCCATTCTGGAGGCGCTGGGCGAAGCGGCGGCAACAACGAGAAATCCTGTGCTTCTAACCGAATTTGTTCGACAAAGCTTGCGACGAACGGTGGTGAAGCCCTACTTGAATCAAAAGGGCGAATTACCTGCTTATATAATGGACAATTCCGTCGAGGCGACTGTTGAGTCCGCCGTGCAGCATAGTGAGGCAAACAGCTTGTGCATGCTCTCGCCGCAAATCGTACGGGAAATCGTCACGCGTCTAGAAAGGAAGTTGGAACGCCGGGAGGTGCCCGTGGTCGTTCTTACCAGCGTGGGAGCGCGCTACTTCCTTCGTCAGATGATTGAGTCCACGCTGGGCAACGTGTTCTTCATCTCGCATAACGAAGTGCCGACCGGCATCAAGATCGTGTCATTAGGAGTGATCTAGAATTTATGAGACTTAAATCTTACTTCGCGGCGTCGGTTCAGGAAGCCATTGAAAATGCGCGTTTGGAGCTTGGTCCGGACGCCATGCTTCTCAACTCCCGGAAGATTGTCCCTGAGCAGAGCCACCTGGGGGCTTACGAAGTAGTTTTCGGTATTACTGATGAACCGCTTCTTCGTAAACCGGCAACGCCCTTACCGGATGGGGCGGAGTCTTCCGCGAAGAAAAGCGTTTCACTCGCTGCCCCGGAGGTCGAGATTACTGCTCCCAAAGGGCGCCCTGCTACGCTCGCCACGGAACCGGTCCCTTTGCAATCGAACGCCATTGCAGAAGAACTGGCCGAGCTTCGCAAGCAGATTGCAGGGGTCAAAGATTCACTTTCATCGGCGGCACAAAACGGAGGGCGTTACGGAGGACCGCGTCAATCTTTAGAAGCCATCGGAGTCTACGCACAATTAGCAGCTTTTAGCATTTCAGAGGATCTTGCAAATGATCTGGTGGCTGCCGCTGAAACCCGTAAAGCATCCAGCTCGGAATCAACATCGGATGAAGCTGATGGACAAAACTTGAGCAGTTTGCAGCGCGCGTTAATGGCTGAATTGGACGAGCGAGTTACCGTTAAACCGGAGATTGGAAGAGCGGGCGAGGAACGCCAGATCGTGATGTTTGTAGGCCCTCCCGGCGCAGGCAAAACAACTACGATTGCAAAGCTAGCTGCCCGTCTCGGCTTGCAAAAGCGGATTCCGGTGCATCTGCTCTCCCTCGATACGCTGCGGGTCGGCGGCTCCGAACAATTGGCAACCTTCGCCCGCATTCTTGGCTTTGGCTTCGATGCACTTTACACCACGGCCTCATTGAGTCAAGCGCTCGAAGGGTACAGCACCAAAAAGCTGATACTGATCGACTCCCCTGGTTATGCGCCGGCGGAAATAGAAGAAGCCGCGCAAACAGCCCGGTTTCTCCAGCATCACCCCGAGGTCGAGGTGCAACTTGTGCTTCCGGCTTATCTCAGCGCTTCCAATTTGAAAAAATTTACACAGCGTTTTTCAGTGTTTAATCCAGAAAAGCTTCTTTTTACTCATCTTGATGAGGTTGAAACAACCGGGCCGGCTGTTGAGCACGCCATCCGATCCGCGCTTCCAGTTTCTTTCCTTACGGACGGCCAGGGCGTGCCGCAGGACCTGCACGATGCCACTAAGTCCAGACTGACCGATGGTCTTTTCAATGTGCGCGCTGCTCGGACAGCAGCATAAATATCAATGACCTCCACCATGTACGCAGAAGTCACCGAAGTTCGATCACCGCAGGAGCGCGAGAAACTCATTCTGGAGCACTTGCCGCAGGTGAATTGGATCGCCCTGCGTATTTATGAGAAGCTGCCATCCAGCGTCCAGTTGGATGACCTGATTTCTGCCGGAATTGTTGGGCTGCTCGCGGCTGTCGACAATTACGATCCAAGCCACAACGCTTCGCTTCGAACCTATGCCGAATACAAGATCCGTGGAGCGATTCTTGACAGCATTCGCGGCCTGGATGGTATTCCGGCCCATCGTCGCAAGCATGTGAAACAGGTTCAGGAAGCAATCAACGTCGTCGAACAGCGCCTGAAACGTACTCCTACAGAGGATGAGATTGCCCGCGAGTTGAACATCAGCCTGGAAGAGTATCAGCAGTGGATGGTGGACCTGCGGGCGGTGTCGCTGGGCAGTCTTGATGTGGTAGAGAACAGCGAGGAGGTCGGACTGCTGAAATTCATCGCGGACGACTCGGAATTGTCGCCTGAGCATCTGCTTCAACAATCGGAACTGGAGAAAGTTGTTGCACAGGGCATTGAAAGAATGCCGGAAAACGAGCGCACTGTTCTTAGTCTTTACTACAGAGAAGAGCTGAATCTGCGCGAGATCGCTTCGATTATGGGGCTTCATATTACGCGCATTTCTCAATTGCGCGCGCAGGGCGTGATACGGCTGCGAAACTACATCGAGCACAAATGGCCTAGTAAACGGGGTATTTACTAACGTTAGCCAAAAACAGGAAAGGTTTCTTACAATGATTCAACAATTACTTGTCTCGGCCCTGATTGTTCTTACCACCGGCTTGGCAGTGCTTACGGTTTTGTGTCTGCGCAGTTATCTTGCTTTGAAAAAACAGGTCAGCGAATTGGCGGCGAACAACTCCGATGCAGCGTCCGTGCCTGAAAAGCTAGCGGAAATGAGGGAACAACTGAAAAGCTTCAGTTCCCGGCTGGACGAGCTGGACAAACGCAAGAGCGTTCCGGCCGCAGCTCCGCTTCCCGCTCCCCCCAATCTAAACCGTCGCGGTCAAGTAATGCGCTTGTACCGCAGCGGAGAGTCGACCTCATCAATCGCCTCGGCGTTCGGAGTATCGCAAGGAGAGATAGAGCTTATGGTCAAAGTCCAGGAGCTTCTTTCAGAAGGCACCAACGGAGAAACTTCTCCGAATTCTCTCTAGCTTAACCAGGAATAGACGATAAGGAATTTGAGAAGGAGATAAAAACAAGTGAGCATGCGTATTGGAAGTCAAACAGAAGCAAGCGTTGTGAGTAATGCTCGCTCGGCGGAAACGAAGACATCAGAACCAGCCACCTCTAATGGCTATATGCCGCTGCCAGCCCTGGGAATGGATGAAGTGAGCCTTTCGGGCGCCAGCAGCCTGGCATCGTTGGCAAAAACTTTAACACCAGCGGATAAACAGGCCAAAGTAGCGGCTTTGACTTCACAGGTGCGTTCCGGCCAGTATCGTGCCGATGCCGCCCAGATTAGCCTCTCAGTGGTTCAAAGCCATCTGAAAAAGTAAGTGAGGCGTGGTCGTATGACGTCGAAAGAACTTCTTGACCGTTTACAGACGCTGGACGAGCAGCTGAACCACATTCGGCAGCAACTGATCCGTTGTGAGCCGCCGAATGCGCAGTTTGCCCCGCTCCTGGACAACGTCGTGGAGGTCCTCAAGGCAGCTCGCAATCAAGCGGAAAACGCGCTTGAGGACAACTCCTTTCAACAAGTGTTAAAGAGTGTTCGTGATCGTGCGATAAGAGTGAAGAACCTGCTCAACTCCGCCATGAACTTACATGAAGGTATCAGTTGTTGGCCGCAGATGGAAGTGTCATACGGTTCCGACGGCCGCTTGCTTTCCATTAAGCTCGGCGGGCAGATCAGGGTTCAGGCGTAAGGTTCGTAAATATGTCATCCCTCTTTGCTTCTCTTCAAAATGCTGCCGGTGCGCTCAACGTGTTTGAAAATGCGATCGGCGTCGTGCAAAGCAATGTCACAAATGCATCCACTCCCGGCTATGTGAACCGGACACCGGCTCTCGAAACCGATATTCTTGGCAACGTCGCCACCGCTGCGACCGAGAACTCCCGAAATCAATTCGCGGAACAGGCTGTTTGGCAGCAGAACGGTCTGCTTGGCTTCGCTTCAGCGCAGGCAGACAATCTTTCTGGGCTTCAGTCGCAATTTGATGTGAGCGGCAAAAGCGGTATTCCAGGCGCATTAAGCAATTTATATACTGCTTTTTCCAGTTGGAGCACAACCCCTGATGATGCCACGGCGCGTAATCAAGTGTTAACCGCTGCGGGACAGGTGGTGCAGGCTTTCAATCAAGCGGCAGCAAACGTGCAGTCAAGCGTCACGCAAGCAAATCAGCAGATCTCCAGCAGTGTCGATCAAATTAACCAGCTAGCATCCAAAATCGTTGTCATTAATACGCAGATCCGAAATGGCGGTAAGGACAATCCCGGTCTGCAGACCCAGCTTTATAAC
>JAFAZU010000392.1 GCA_019239585.1 Acidobacteriaceae bacterium | reverse complement strand
CGGATGTCCGGTGGGCGAGCTGCAACATTTTTTCGACGCAGGACCATGCGGCAGCCGCGATTGCCGCTGCGGGCGTGCCGGTGTTTGCCTGGAAAGGTGAAACGCTGGAAGAGTATTGGTGGTGTACCTATCAGGCGCTGAGCCATCCGAATGGTCTGGGGCCGCAGCTTGTAGTGGATGACGGTGGCGATGTCACGCTCCTGATCCATAAAGGCTACGAGTTGGAAGAGGGCAGCGATTGGGTCAACGCGCCCTCGCCGAGCCATGAAGAGAAGGTGATTAAAGACCTGCTGAAGAAAGTTTATGCTGAAGACCAGCAGCGTTGGCACAATCTCGCGAAAGAGTGGCGCGGCGTTTCGGAAGAAACGACCACGGGCGTTCACCGGTTGTACAAAATGCAGGAACAGGGCAAGCTGCTGGTTCCGGCGATCAACGTGAACGATTCAGTAACCAAGTCGAAGTTCGACAATCTGTACGGATGCCGCGAGTCGTTGGCTGATGGGATCAAGCGGGCTACAGACGTTATGATGGCGGGCAAGGTCGCTGTGATTTGCGGTTACGGCGATGTCGGTAAGGGCTCGGCTCACTCGCTGCGCGGCATGGGTGCGCGGATTATCGTCACCGAGATTGATCCGATCAACGCTTTGCAAGCCGCGATGGAAGGCTTTGAAGTGACAACCGTGGAAGATACGCTGGGCCGGGGTGATATTTATGTCACCACGACAGGAAATGTAGACATTCTCACGCTGGAACACATGCAGTACATGAAGGACCAGGCGATTGTCTGCAATATCGGACACTTCGACAACGAAATTCAGGTAGATCGGCTCAACGAGCAGAAGGATGTCAAGCGCACTAACATCAAGCCGCAAGTGGATATGTACACCTTCCCGGATGGGCACAGCATCTTCCTGCTGGCCGAAGGACGTCTAGTGAATCTGGGTTGCGCCACGGGTCATCCCAGCTTCGTGATGAGCAACAGCTTTTCGAACCAGACGCTCGCGCAAATTGATCTTTGGAAGAATAAAGATACTTACGAAGTAGGTGTTTACACGCTGCCGAAGAAGCTCGACGAAGAAGTCGCGAGATTGCACCTGGAGAAGATCGGCGTGAAGCTGACCACACTGACTCCGAAACAGGCGGAGTATCTGGGCGTGGCGATTGAAGGACCGTACAAGTCTGAGCATTACCGCTACTGATTCAAGGCAGACCGGCTGGGGAATGCTCATGAAGTGTTCCCCAGGTAAGAGCCAAGCTCCTCCTATGTCCCTGTTTTGCTCGCAATCAGATATTCTGAATCTATGGCGCAGTACGACGTAGAAGAGGCGGCAAGTCACCTTTCCGAGTTAGCCGATAAAGTCGCTGGCGGGGAAGAGATTATTTTTACAAAGGGTGCGGAGCAGTTTCAAATTGTTCGAATACCTTCATCCGCCGCTACGAAACCGATACGGCAACCAGGAACTGGTGGAAAGGGCTGGATGTCACCTGATTTCGATGAGCCGCTGGAAGAGATGAGCGAGTATATGTAATGTATCTGCTCGATACTCATTCCTTTCTGTGGTTTCTTTGGGACGACCCAAAGCTTTCCGCCAGAGCCAGACGAGCAATTCAGGAAGATACACCCTGTTATGTCTCCATGTGTTCACTCTGGGAGATTTCAATCAAGGTGTCATTGAACAAGTTGACTCTGCCTGGGCCGTACCGGCCATACATTCCCCAGCAGCTTCAAATAAATCAGTTCAACATCCTGCCAATCGAGTTCAGACACACTGCCAGACAAAGTCTTCTGCCTCGCTACCATGGAGATCCATTTGACCGAATGCTCATTGCCCAGTCTATTGAGGAAAACCTAATCCTTATCTCAAGAGATGCAAAATTCGCGCCGTACGGCATTCCTCTGCTTTGGTGAGAGCTGCTTAGCGCGCAGAGCCGAGTTCGTCAACTAAGATTTCAGATAGCGAGGAAATAAGCAGGAGCCCCGGATTGTCAGGAGTCCAATTCACTTCGGGTATGTCCTCAACGGTTATGGCCATGGCGATGGGACCGCGTTTGGAATAGATGATTCCGACATCGCTTCTTAGATGATCGAGGGCTCCCGATTTGCTGGCGATTTCTACATCTTGCATGTCGCGCCCGATGCCGTCGCGGTCGCGTTGGCGCTTCAGAATGGTGAGCATCTCTTCGGAAGCGGCTTTGCTGGCCAGTTCTCCGCGATAGAGTTTTTCAAGAATCGTTACCATTTCGTGCGGCGTGGTGCGGCCAATCCCCCATCTTTTGTTTTCAGATTTCGCGCCTTCCTCCGTAACGCCGCTCGGCGTCGGTTTCAATTTGTTGCCGTCACCTAAAATCTTTCGCATGACCCGAGTGTTTGTAAAGCCTAGTTGCGCCATGCGGGCGTTTACGGCATTCCCTCCAATTCGATTCAAGATCAAATTTGTTGCGGTGTTGTCACTCAGCACAATCATTAGATCGACCATGTCACGAATCGGAAGCTGGTCGCCGTTCGACAGATCCTGAAGGATGCCGCTGCCCGACACTTTTTCGTCTTCCGTAACTTTGATTGGCTCGGATAGATTGAGCTTGCCTTCCCCGGCCTCCGCGAAGCACTCGACCATGATGGCGAGTTTGATGGTGCTGGCAGTGCGCACCGGGTCGTCACCGCTCAATTCGTAGCTTTTTCCAGTGTCCAGATTTTTGGCATACAACGAAATCTTGCTGTTAAAGCCGTGAACCTTGGCAGTGATGCGTTCGTTGAGTTTTGAGCGGGGATCTGTTTGGGCAGCGCACAAACGGGAAACACAGAGGAAAAGGACAAACCAACTTGTTTTCACTTTGCTTATTCTAAACACTTCACCTGCTGAGACAAGGGTGGTCCTTCCAGATAAAGCGGAGTGGCCAGTCGATGCATTTGGTAATACCGATGCGCGGGGTAGCGGCAATCTCAAAGCTTGGCTTCTCGCGCCAGCGGCGGATCGTTAAGTCACCCTCGTCCAATCGCAGGCCGTAGTGCCTCCTGGTAATATCCAGAGCTTGCGTGAGTTTACCTGGGCCGTTTGCCAGTCCCGTACTGGGACCGTGCCAGTGGCGGCGTTTGTACATGGTTGCCAAGCCGCAAAGCGGAGCGAGTGCGCGAATGAGCACGCAGCCGGGAACTCTGTCGCGATCCGCTACTATGTTTAAGCATTCGTACATCCCATAGATCAAGTAAACGTAAGCTCGGCCGGGAGGCCCAAAGATGACTTTTGTGCGCTCGGTTACGCCGCGCGACGAGTGAGCGGCCAGATCGTCAGCGCCCAGGTAGGCTTCGGTTTCAACGATCATTCCGGCAATGTTGTTGTGCAGAATCACGCAACTGAGCAGATCACGGGACACATCAACTGTCGACCGCCCGTAGTACCCAACCTTCAGAAGTTCAGTTTCTTCCAGCAAGCGAGAAAGAGTGTAAGGATCATTTGTGGATGAAATTTTTCTTTTCAATTTGCCATACAGCACAAAGTGCGCTAGAAGATTATTAACACGGCCCTTATTATTATGAGAATTTTCACGGCCATTGACCTGCCCTCCACAATCCTGCTACGGCTGGAGCGGCTGTTGAGCGCCCTACGTCCCGAGGCGCAGATTAAATGGAGTCCGTTGGACAACCTACACATTACGACGAAGTTCATCGGGGAATGGCCCGAAACACGGTTAGCGGAACTGACGAACTCTTTATCTTCACTTCCGCCTTGTGAACCATTTCGGGTCGAACTGAAAAATCTAGGCTGGTTCCCGAACAGCCGTTCCCCACGAGTGTTATGGGTCGGGGTTCATGGCGGCGAAGCCCTGGCTGAACTGGCCCGGAGGACAGAAGCAAAGCTGGGAGAACTGGGAGTGCCCAAAGAGAGCCGGGAGTTCAGCCCGCATCTGACACTGGCGCGTATTAAAAGCCCTGTCTCCCTGTCCAGGCTCAGGCAGAAAATCGAAGAGATGGAGTCGGCAGAGCTTGGTGAGTTTCCTGTGTCTTCTTTTGCTTTGTACCGCAGCGATCCCGGGTCCAACTCAAGCATCTACCGGAAGCTGCACGATTTTCACTTCCAAGCGGCAATGGCCGCCTCGTAACATTGAGACTGTGCCTTCTTTCTCCCTTGTCGCTGCTGCCGCGCTTCTGGCGTATTTAATCGGCGGCTTGCCGTTTGGTTACTGGTTCGTACGGTTAAGCTCCGGCAGAGACATCCGCACCATGGGAAGCGGAAATATCGGCGCGACCAATGTGCATCGAACTGCTGGCGGCAAGGCGGGGCTGATTGTTCTGCTGCTTGATATTTGCAAGGGCTTTGCCGCAGTTGTTCTAGCAGCTTATCTGACGCACAACGATCCTGTCGGAGTGGGGTTGAGCGTGATCGCAGTGCTGTTAGGGCATTGTTATCCGGTTTTTCTCCGCTTCAAAGGAGGGAAAGCGGTTGCTTGTTTTATCGGCGCATTTCTTTATTTGGCGCCTTTAGCGCTCCTCGCAGTGGTGCTGGTATTCCTTGGAGCGTTCGCCTTCGGTCGGCACGTTTCGCTTGGCTCAATAGTCGGCGCGGCGGCGTTTCCCTTTGCGCTTTGGCTCCTTTACACTCCGTCACCGCCGATTCTACTGGCCGCGATTGCTTCAGCTGTTCTGATTATTTACCGGCACAAGACAAATATTGAGCGGCTGCGCAGGGGGGAAGAACACGTATTCTCTTTAAAGGGCGGTAAAGCTGTTAAAAACCCATAAATTGAGCCGTTTGTGCGTGCTCGGCGCGGGCAGTTGGGGCACAGCTCTTGCGATTGCTTTGGCTTCGCGCTTCGAACAGATCTGCTTATGGGCTCACAATACGGAACGGGCAGAGGAGATGGCCGAAGCTCGGGAAAACATGTATTATCTACCAGGGTTCAAGCTGCCGGCCAATGTTGAGGTCAGCCCTGCGCTAGACCGTGCGCTACGCGGCGCAGAGATTATACTGTATGTTGTTCCTTCGCGCTATCTCCGGCAGACAGCCCGACTTCTCCGCAATCATGTACCTCCCGGCGCTAGATTGGTGAGCGCCACGAAAGGATTGGAGGAAGACTCGCTATGCCGTATGTCTCAATTGATTAAAGAGGAACTGGCTGAAGATGACGGGCGCGCGGTCGCAGTGCTTTCCGGACCCACCTTTGCTAAAGAGATTGCGGCAGGAGAACCGGCTGCTGTAGTGATTGCATCAGACGACTTCGACTTAGCGGAACAGATGCAGTACGCCCTGGCTACTCCCCAACTGCGCTTTTACACCAGCACCGACGTGATCGGAGTAGAGCTGGGAGCAGCATTGAAAAACGTCATTGCGATTGGAGCAGGCATTTGCAGCGGCCTGGGGATGGGCAGCAACAGTGTGGCGGCGCTCGTGACCCGGGGCTTAGCGGAAATTATGCGACTCGCTGTGGCGATGGGCGGGCATGGACGAACGTTGAGCGGGTTAGCTGGCCTGGGGGATTTAGTACTGACCGCCACAGGACATTTATCACGGAATCGTTATGTGGGCGCACAACTTGGACAAGGGCGCAAATTACATGAAATCCTCAGCCACATGAAAACTGTGGCGGAAGGCGTTGGGACCTGCCGCGCGGCGTACCTGCTGGGGCAGCGAGAGGGTATTGATTTGCCTATTATTAATAAGATGCATGATGTTCTTTACAGCGAAAAAGACCCGCGAGAAGCCATTCGTGAGTTGATGCAGCGACCACTGACAATTGAATAGGAACGTGTAAACCTTCCATTCCCTGACCCCGTTTGGTCAGGTGGGGAGGTTCATGGGTACTGTACCAGCTGATAACTTCGTTACAGAAATTAACCCGTACGTAACAGAGCCGGATGTACAGCTAATGTGTCGGGTACGGGATGGCGACCTTCATGCGTTTAACTTGCTGGTGAACAGGTATCGCAAGCCGCTGATTTCATTCTTGCAGCGCACGGTGCAGAATCGTTTCGAAGCGGAAGAACTGGCGCAGGAAGTTTTTCTGCGTGTGTATCGGGCACGTGAGTCTTATCAACCGGCAGCTCGGTTTACGACCTGGCTGTTTCGAATCGCGAGCCACACGGCCATTAATTGGTTGCGCGACCCCTGCAACGGACAGCGTCAAGAGAATTTGGAAGCCTCGGCGAGCAAAGCCGGTCCGCGCCAATATACCGATTGCAAACCAACGGTGGAGCAATACTTGCTTGCCGACGTCAAGGCGCAGGAGATCCGTTACGCGATTGATTGTCTGCCGGCCACGCAGCGCGAAGCGGTGATTATGCACAAGTATCGCGAACTCGAGTACTGGCAGATTGCCAGAGAGCTGCGCTGCTCGGAAGCCGCCGTCAAAAGCCTGCTGTATCGCGCTTACGAACGCTTACGAAGGAGCCTGGCTCATTTTGCCTGCGAGCGGCGGTAATCGAGCCAGGAGTAATAGCCAATGATCGTTTTGGCATCGGCAATGGCCCCGGCCCGAATCGCTTCGCTGAGCTCCCGCTTGGAAAACCATTTGACTTCGATGCGCTCGTCGTCCATCGGTTCCTGTTCGCCCGCTGTCAGGCCGGTTGCGAGATAGATGGTCATTTTTTCTGCCACATAACCAGGACTGGGCCAAAAGGACACGATCTTTACCCAACTTTTTGCGCGGTAACCGGTCTCTTCGCGGAGTTCGCGTTTTGCAGCCTGCAGGACCGACTCGCCCGGATCAAGGCGACCGGCAGGTAGTTCCCACAACTCTTTCTCAGCCGGAAGGCGGAACTGCTTGACGAGCAGAATGCGATCCTTTTCATTGACAGCCATCATGACAGCCGAGCCGGAATGGCAGACAATGGCCCGTTTAATTTCAAAACCGCTCCCATCATTAGCTACTTCTTCAACAACTGTGAAAACTTTGGTTTTTAACAGCTCTTTGGAGGAAATGACCTTCATCTCTTTACGGTAACGGGTGCGGATTTCCGTCGCGGTACCTTGGACTTTGGAACCGATCAGCCCGTATGCGCCACGCCCCGTGCGGCGGCCCGTTATGCTTCAGCGCTGGCAAAACCTGACCTTTTTGCACTGGCGGTACGAGCCGGGAATCATTGGGCGTATGCTGCCACAAGGTCTTCAGGTCGATACTTTCGAAGGCTACGCTTGGGTGGGGCTGACGCCGTTCGTGCTTTACAACCTGCGCGTACCTTTTACTCCTGCAGCGCCGTGGATCTCACGGTTTCCTGAGACAAACGTAAGGACTTACGTCAAAGGACCTGATGGTGAGCGCGGAGTTTGGTTTTTCACCTTGGAAGCAGACCGTCTTTTGGCAGTGCTGGCAGCACGGGCGATCTACCACTTGCCATATCGCTGGGCCGCGATGCGAGTCCGACAATGCGGTGAGCAGATAGTAGAGTATCAAAGCCGACGAAAGCGGCCCTTTGCCCCGGCGCAAACAGACATTGCGATCAGAAGAGGCGAACGGATTGTCTCCGGCCCGTTTGATAATTTCCTGACGGCCCGGTACCGGCTTTACACCACGGTAGGCAAACAGACTGCTTTTGCAGATATTGACCACGAGCCTTGGTCACTCCACACGGGCACAGTTTTGCGCTTACAGCAAAATTTAGTTCAACGCTGCGAACTGCCGCCACCGGTAGGAGAACCGACCGTGCATGTCTCCATCGATTTGGCTGTTCGGATCGGCAGGCTACAACTGTTTGCAAAGAGACCGGTCCGCATTAGTTGAACTCGCCAGCATTGCCGCCTTAACAAAGCTTACGTTACCATGACGTTGCGGTATGTGGTCTCTTTTCAGTTATAGTTGGCGTGCCTGGAGACATGCGCCTGCTGTTGCGATCCTGGCCGCTTCCGCGCTTGCTCTTGGAGTTACGGCGACAACGGCCATTTATACTTTCATCCAAACTGTTTTATTGAAGCCATTACCGTATGCAGACCCGGACCGCTATATGACGGTACTGGCCCAATACCGTGGCCTTGTGGTATTGGAGAGTTCATGGTCCTATCCGAACTGTATCGATTTTGAGCGGAGCAACCGGACCATGGCTGCGCTGGGCTGTCTTTCCTTTCAGGCCGAAAACTTAGTTTTCGGCAAGCAGACGCGCTATGAGCAGGGCAATGGAGTGAATCCGTCGCTGATGCAGGCTTTGGGGGTGCCTTTACAGGCAGGGTCGTGGTTCAGCAATGCTCCCGCGGATTTACGCACAGTTGTCATTTCGGACCATTTGTGGCGTGAGTTCGGGGGGCCTCGTGACATCGTAGGGAAGCAGATTACGCTCAATTCGGTCCCGTACGCTGTGAAGGGCGTCGCAAAACCCTGGTTCCACTTTCCGCCGAATCACTCAGCGGAACTGTGGTTTCCGCTCGACCCAGGGGCTTTTGATCGCACGCACCGGGATAGCCACTGGCTCAACTGCCTAGCCAAGATGAAGCCCGGTGTCACCGAAACGCAGGCAAGGGCAGATATGGTCCGCATTGCGTCCGAATTGGAACGAGAATACCCGAAAGAAGAAGAGAACCACACTGCCGACGTCGTCCCGCTTTTACGCGCAGCAACGGACCGTGTGCGTCCGGTGTTCTTCCTGTTACTCGGGGCGGCTGTTATTCTGCTTCTGATTGCTTGCGGTAATGTGGCTAGTCTGCTGCTGGCGCGCTCGGTCGCAAGGACGCAGGAGACGGCGGTCCGGGTTGCCATCGGTGCTTCTATCGCGCAACTGACTATGCAATACATCGCGGAGGGCCTGTTTGTTGCGTTACTAGGAGCAAGCGCCGGGCTGCTGGGCAGCGTTGCTTTAGTTAAGTTGGTTTTACACTACGCCAGCGCTGAAATTCCGCGTGCCGAAGAGGTTGGCATCAATATAAACGTTTTAGCTGTGACGCTGGGTTGTGCCGTCCTTTGCGGAGTGCTGTTCAGTCTTGCGCCTTTGTGGCAAGCCGTTCGCATCTCTCCCAATGCTGTGCTGACAAACGGTATTCGATCCACGGCAAGCGCTGGCGCGCGACGAGTATTGGGCCTGTTTATCACTGCGCAGATTGCGTTGAGCTGTGCCTTACTGATTGTAGCCATACTATGCGTGCAAAGGCTCGGCCTCTTATGGGGTTTGGACGCCGGGTTTGATCAAAGAGATGTCACCATCTTTTTCACTTACATCCCGAGTTCTCGATTTGGGAACGATAGCGCCCGAGCTGACTACCAAACGCGATTGTTGCGCGCTTTGGAAGCGGCGCACCTGGCGCGAACTGTTGGGTTCACCTCCTTGCTGCCGTTTTCACGGGACACTTACGATACCAATATCGTCCCCGAACACCAGGATGTCAGCCACATTCCGTTTAAGGAACAAGTCCGGCTGTTTGATCATCAGTTCCGGATTGTCAGCCCGAGCTTCTTCGCGGCACTTCGGATTCCGCTCATTGCGGGGCGCTATTTAACCGATGCAGATGGTGACCGCAAAGCGCCTGCTTTGGTGATTGACCAAACCGTTGCTTCTCGCCTCTGGCCACATACAAGTCCGTTAGGTCAGCGGGTTCTATTCGGCGGTGATCCGGACAAAACTCCAGTGAAGATCGTCGGCGTAGTAAACGATGTACAGGATATGCCCGGGAAACCGGCAGTCGGACCATTAGCAGGACACGCCTACGTTCCTTATCAGATTGCTTGGAGTTCGCTGCTTCCCGCTGAGTGGGCGCTGCGAACGACACCCGGCGCACAGGTTCCGTTAACGGCTGTTGAGAATGCCATTCACACAGTAGATCCGCAACTGGCGGTTTACGACTTCGACACGATGGAGAAACGCAGGCAGGCGTTCCTGGGAAGCAACAAACTGCAATCGGATATGACCCTGCTGTTTGGATTGACCGCTCTTGTCCTGGCCGTACTTGGCGTTTATGGAGTGGTCACCTATACGGTCCGGCAGCGGATTCCGGAGATGGGCACGCGCCTAGCTCTGGGTGCGACGAGCAACGGATTGCTGTATCTTGTGCTGAAACAGGCGCTGGTTAAAGCTGCCCTGGGTGGGCTTGTGGGCGTCGCCATCGTTTTTGCTTGCGCTCCGCTGCTGCACCATCTCGATATCAGCGTCAATACGCCCAGCCCGTTCGTCTGGTCGCTTCTCGCTGTCATCTTTTCGACCGTGCTGGCGGCTACAATACCCGCTTGGCGCGCGAGCCTGTTGTCGCCAGCCATTGCGCTTCGAAATACGCCGGAGTCTATTCGGTGGCGTGTGCGGACCGGCTATGCGCGTGCGGCACATTCGCTCAGTGCTGCCTTTGGAGTTGATAGAACCAATACAGCCGAAGCGGCGCTGCTTGCCGAAATAGCGGAAAGCACCCGGCAGGCTGACTCTTTTACAACAGCGATACGGACGGCCCTGACGATTATGACGGAACGCATCCCGGCGCAAGCAGCGATTTTGCTGGTGCGCCGCGCGGAAGGAGAGCCGTTCCGGTGCATCAGCGCCGTGCCGGAAACAAACGAAAACTGGTCATTGCCCGTCGATAGCCTGCTCCTGAACCGACTCGCGCATTACTATCCCGCGCTTCCGTTTATGCAGGAAGATCTCGATGCCCTGGAGCGCTGGTCGCAGGAATCGAACCGCCAGCATGCGGAGGAGATCAGCACCCTGCGTTCGATTGGTCCGGCTGTGGTGGCGCCTGTTGCTGTGAAAAGCGGCATCTCCGGACTTCTATTCGTTCGGCTTGACAACGGCAAGTCCCCTGATGGCCAAACCATGCGCCTGCTCCGGAGTGTCGCCTCGCAATTGGCGCTCATGGTCGAGAACTCGCATCTGACCGATCGCATTGTGGAGCAGGAGCGACTGCGTCGGGAACTGGCGCTCGCCTCTGAAGTGCAAAAGCGCTTGTTTCCAGAGAAAGCTCCGGACGTGCGCAGCGCGCAGCTCGTTGGCTATTGTTTGCCCGCGCGCGGCGTGGGCGGCGACTATTATGATTTTCTGCGCGTCGGTTCTGACCAGTTGGGGATTGCCCTCGCGGACGTCGCTGGAAAGGGGATCGCCGCCGCGTTGGTGATGTCGGTTGTGCAGGCCTCTCTGCGCAGTTTGGCGGACGACCCTGCGATCCCGATTTCACAAGTGACGGGCAAAATTAATCGGCTCTTATGCGCCTCCACCGGACCGAACAGCTACGCAACCTTCTTTTATGCTCGACTGGATGAGATAACGCGCTGCTTGCGATACGTGAATGGAGGGCATAATCCGCCCTTTCTGCTCCGCAATCACGGAAGCGGCGCGATTGAAGAGCTGAAGACGGGCGGCATGATTGTCGGCATGTTTCCGTTCTCGCAATATGAAGAAGGAGCCGTGCAGCTTGAGCCCGGAGACGTTCTTATGCTCTTCACGGATGGCGTCTCGGAAGCGCACAATCCGCAGGAGGAAGAATTCGGCGAGGAACGCCTAAAAGAGGTGTTGAGGCGCTACGGACATCTTTCAGTAAACGAGATGTCAACGGCAATTCTCGGCGACCTTCGGTACTGGATGGCAGATGCGCCTCAGCACGACGACCTTACATTTGTATTAATGAAAGTGCAATAGCCGTGCGGAATTTGCGTCAGAATGGGCAGAGTGTTCCAACCGGCGCTGATACGATAGCGTGGTGGATACGGCGGCTTTTGCCCGTTCTCGCAATCGCCAGAGCGCGATTCCGCAATACCTTACCCTCGCCTGCGTTTTGGTTGCAGTCCTTGTCTATGAGATCAATTATGTGGCTTACCGCTATCCGAACTGGTTTGGTGCAAACGCCGCCGAATATCCGTTTCTAGTTTTCCCTGACTCCGATCAACCACAATTCCTTGCGTATCCCCTACTGGCTCCCGGTATTCGTTACCGCGACGTCATCCTCCGTGTGAACGGAGCTCCGGTAACGGGGTCGGCTGTCTTTGGCGAGGCGTTCCGGGAAGCCCATCCTGGAGACACCTTGCGCCTGGAAGTGCAGTCTCCTGGCGAGGGTAAGCGCGTTGTGAACATCAGACTCACTCGCGCCGTCCGTCCGGATCCCTTCACGAACGTCTACGCATTTCTTGATTTTCTGCTTTATATTGCGTTGCCAGCCTTCGCACTTGCGCTGGGATTCTGGGTCGCGGCTGCTCGTCCGCGCGACGGGCGAGCTTGGCTCCTGCTCGCCTTTCTGCTCAGTTTCGCAGCGTTCCTCAACCCCGGCGTGGATTTTTGGCGCCCTCTCTTGCGCGATTATGGCGCGGTTTACCAGAACGTTCTTGTAGAAAGCTTCACCATTTGGATGTTATTATTCGGGCTCTATTTCCCGGAACCATTTCCCCTCAGCACGCGGTGGAGCCGTCTTGACCGGCTGAAATGGATCTTGATCGTGCCCCTAGCAGCAGCCGTCATCCTCGACACGATTGCGCGGGTTGGCGCTCACGGGAAATATTCCGCCGTTTTCCCATTGCAGCGATTTCTATTGGAAGTCCATACGCTCACCAATGTGCTCAAGCTGGCGGCGGTGGGGGTCATGTTTGTGTCACTCGCTGTGAAGTTCCGAACCGCATCGTCAACCGATGCGCGCAGGCGGCTGCGGGTTCTCTTGGCCGGATCGGCGGTCAGTATTGGTCCGTTTCTGGCACTAATCATTGTTTCGGGACTCCTAGGCGTACCGCTCGAACGGTACTTTCCCAAATGGCTCTATTACAGTGCCTACATTTTGTTCTACGGATTTGCACCGACTTTGGCTTACGTGATCCTCGTGCATCGGGCCATGGACGTACGCGTGGTCCTGCGCCAAGGTTTGCAGTACGCTGTAGCGAGGCGCGGGGTTGGGACGCTGCGCATTCTCACGGGTATTGCTCTAGGCGCAGCGACGTTTGCCGTGATGAACCATTTCGGCCCTGGAACCGCCTCGTATCTGACGATTGCGGCTGCGGTCGCGATCTGGCTTGCCTCGCGCCGCATCTTGCAGGCGCTCGGGGCCTGGGTGGATCGCCGATTTTTTCGTGAGGCGTACAACGCTGAGCAGATCTTATTGGAGCTGAGCGACCAGGTGCGTTCCATTATTGAGCCGGGTCCGCTCCTCGCTACGGTTGCTGAACGCATCTCGCAATCGCTTCACGTGCCGCAAATCGCTGTTTTGACAGACGCCAGCAGTTGCTACGAACCAGCTTACGCAACCGGTTTCGAGCACCTGCCGAAGATTACCTTTACGCGAGACGCGACCATAGTACGAAGGTTGCACGAGTCTCGTGAGCCAGCACGGGTATATCATGATGATCCGAACTCGTGGATCTATCGAACACCCGGTATGACGGAGGAAGAGCGCCTCCGTCTGACGGCGCTGCGTTCGGAGCTTCTCCTGCCCTTGCCGGTGAAGGACAAGCTGCTGGGATTCATCAGTTTAGGTCAGAAGCGATCGGAGGAGCCATATTCGCCTACCGATTTGCGACTGCTGCAATCGGTGGCGGCGCAAACAGGGCTGGCTCTGGAAGTGGCTCACCTAACAAGTGAAATCAGGACGGAGACGGCGCACCGCGAGAGACTGAGCCGCGAACTAGAGATCGCCCGCGAGGTGCAGGAGCGATTATTTCCGCAGCAGTTGCCTGAAATTGCTGGCCTTGATTACTACGGGGCGTGCCGACCGGCGCTCGGAGTCGGCGGCGACTACTATGATTTTCTGCCGCTTGCGGGAGAACGGTTGGGAATCGCACTCGGCGATGTGTCCGGAAAGGGAATTGCGGCGGCCCTGACAATGGCGAGCTTGCAAGCTTCACTGCGGGCCGAGGCTTCGCGGGCGAGTAGTGACGTGGCCTCCATCGTGGGCACGGTCAATCGCTTGTTGTATGGAGCCACCGCACAGAATCGGTACGCGACCTTCTTCTACGCGCAGTACGATCCGACAAAGCGCGAACTGGTTTACGTCAATGCCGGGCACAATGCTCCGATGCTGTTCCACAAATGCCAGGCGAGTAGTGAGATGAAGCGGCTTGACACGGGTGGAACAGTCGTTGGCCTGCTTCCGGGTGTTTCTTACAGAGACGCGGCAGTCGCAATCGAAGAAGGCGATCTCCTCGTGCTCTTCACTGACGGGATCACCGAAACCATGAATGCAGCGGACGAGGAGTGGGGTGAGTCAAACCTGATAGAAGCTATCCAGAAGTGCAAAGATTGCTGCTCACGAGAAATGATTGCGCATATCATGCGAGCGGCAGATGAGTTTGCGGCGGGAGCCGAGCAGCACGATGATATGACCCTGGTAGTGCTGCGGGTCGGATCGAGGTAGCGATCCACCTCGTCTAGGCCCCTATCCATTTACCGTTTGCACGTAAAGAAGGAAGCTTTGACATGGTATGGTCATCGGTATGGCGACGGCCAAGATTACCATCACGCTTCCGCAGGATCAGCTTGAGGAGATTCGCGCCCTCATCGCAGCGGGAGAGGCGGCCAGCGTGTCTGGCTTCGTGCAGCATGCGGTGGGAGTTGCGCTTCACGATGCGGCAGGCTGG
>JAFAZU010000284.1 GCA_019239585.1 Acidobacteriaceae bacterium | reverse complement strand
CGCCACTTCAATGGTCAGCTTGCCGCCGTTCTGTATATCCCGCTCACCCTCGAAGTGAATGGGGGTATCATGCAGCACTGCCTTGCCGCGATTTAAGTGCTTAATAAATTCTGAGATGCCGCCGCTGTAGTAAAACTCCTCACTGCGAATTTCATCGCCGCGCTCATCGGTAAGGGTAATTTTCAGGCCCTTGTTCAGGAAAGCTAACTGGCGCAGACGACCGGCCAGGGTATCGAAATTGAACTCGGTCGCGACCATGATGGTCGGGTCAGCCTTGAAAGTAATTTTGGTGCCGGTTTTATTCGCTTTGCCGGTTCGGGCTAAAGGCGCTTTCGGGATGCCGCGTTCGTAATCCTGCTCCCAGGTAGACTTGTCACGCCAGATCTCCACGTGCAAGGTTTCCGCCAAGGCATTCACGCAGGAGACGCCCACGCCGTGCAAACCACCGGAGACTTTGTAGGTATTGGAATCGAATTTGCCGCCGGCGTGGAGCTTCGTCAACACGACCTGGGCAGCGGAGACGCCCTCTCCCTCGTGAATATCGACAGGAATACCGCGACCGTTATCCACAATCGTGATGGAGTTATCGATGTGAATCGTTACATTAATTTCCGTGCAGTAGCCTGCCAGGGATTCGTCCACGGAGTTATCCACCACTTCATAGACCAGGTGATGCAAACCTCCCTCACCTGTTGACCCGATATACATCGCGGGCCGGAGCCGGACAGCCTCCAACCCTTCCAGGATTTTGATGCTGCTCGAATCATAATTTTCGTTGTTGTGAGGCATTGTCGCCATAACTTTTAGGGGGTCCGCGCGCTGACTCTTGCCGCCAGCGCGGAGGACGCTATACCAAACCTTTCTTAACCTTCAGTGGAGGTCATATCCGCATCGGCATAACCACGTAACGGTAGACCGTTTCCGCAGATCCATCATGCGGCCGTAGCTCGCCGGCGCTATTTGCGTCTTTGAAGTGGAACTCAATTTCGCTCCCCTCCACGGTGCGCAGGAAATCCAGTAGGTACTGAGCGTTGAAGCCGACCTCAACATCAGAGCCGCTATACTCAACCGGAATGGTCTCCTCGCTTTCGCCTGTTTCGGAAATCGAGGAGTGTACCTTCAACTCGCCATTGAGAATCTGCAGGCGAATGGCTCTGGAACGCTCGTCCGCAAACTGCGCCACACGCTCGATAGCCGACTTGAACTCATCTTTCCCTATCACCAGAACGTGCGGATGCTCCTTCGGCAAAACCCGCTCATAATCTGGGAAATTCCCGGTCAGCCTGCGACTGAGCAAAGTCCGTTGATCGATCTGGAAAAACAGATGATTATCATTGCCGGAAAACTGTACCGGTTTAGTGACATCATCGGAAGCCAGCTTTTGAACCTCACTCATTGCCTTTTTCGGCAGCAATGCCCGGAACGGCTCCTTCAAGCCCGACAGCTCCACCTTCTTTTCCATTAAGGCCAAGCGATGCCCGTCAGTAGAAACCATGACCAGCCCGCTGTTCTTCAGGATCAACAGAGCGCCGTTTAAGGTAAACCGGGATTCTTCCGCCGAGATCGCAAAAATTGTGCTCGCAATCATCTGCGAGAGAACACTAAGCGGAATTTCCGCCACGCTTTCGGGCATCTGTGGCAGTTCCGGAAAACTCTCCCGTGACATGCCGGCGATGCGGGTCCGGGACCGGCCACAAACCAAGCTGGCCCACTGATTTTCCGCTACCTTGACCTGGACATCGGCATCCGGCAGCAAACGGACGTAATCCAGCAATCGACGGGCTGGAATGGTGCCTGCTCCTTCTTTTTTGATCCGTGCCGGGCAAGCGCACTTAATGCCCAACTCCAGGTCCGTCGCAGTAAGCCATACCTTATCCTCGTCCGTTTCAACCAAGATGTTCGAAAGGATGGGGATTGTGGTTTTCTTTTCCACTACGCCCTGCGTGAGTCCTAGCTCTTTCACTAGGTCGGACTTGCTGACTGCGAACTCCATAAACAAAAGTGTAAGCGCTTCTTTTCCTACGATCACTACTCCTACGAAGGTATCTCTTAACAGCAAAACAGAATCGTTTTAGTAGGACCTGTGGAAATGTTGATTTCTTTCTAAATTATAGCAGGAACTAAACTTGTTTGCTCTTGCGCGTGTGAAAAAGTTCCCGGTTCCAAACTGAAATTTACGGGCCACTCACATTTTTAGACAAGCCTGCACAGAAAGGAGGCGATCTCCTGTGGAAAATCAGCTCAATGAGCTTGGAATCAAGCCTTTAGACAGTTGATAAGGCTGTTCAAAACATTGTCGAACCGCCGTGGAAGAACATTTTTGAGTCCCTCGTAAAAATTTTTGTGGATACTATTGCCGCTCCAACTCACTTTCGCTTTCCACAAGCGATTACTCTTACTATTCCATTCTTAAATAGCTAAATACAATCGTGTTAGTGGGACCTGTGGAAATGTTGATTTCTAACTAATAGATAGAAAACAAAAGGCTTACATGAATTTCAACATGTGGAAAAATGAGACTTTACTGCTGATAACCGCCCAAAGCTCAACTTTTAAACAAGCCTTGTTATGCGCCTGCGGACAATTAGTGTGGAAAGGAAGACTAAGTTCAGCGAAGTGAGTTGATTACAGACTGAATAAGGCTGTTTAAATCGTCGTCGTGCTGCCGCAGTTCCTCAATTTTCTGAACGGAGTGCAGTACCGTCGTATGATGCTTACCGCCGAAGTAACGGCCAATCTCCGGCAGCGATGCGTGTGTAAGCTCTTTAACTAAATACATGGCGACTTGCCGTGGATAGGCAATCTGCCGGGTATTACTTTTCATCTTCAGCTGCCCAGGCTGCAGGTTGAACCGTTCAGCAACCGTCCGCAGGATGGATTCAACAGATATTTTCTTTTCAGCTCCGGTGCTGAGGTGCTTCAGCATCTGTTGCGCCATAGAAAGTGTAATCTGCTGTCCGGTTACGGATGAGACCGCAATCAACCGGGTCAGAGCGCCTTCCAACTCGCGCACGTTTGATTTTGTTTTCGTAGCGATAAAAATTCGTACATCCTGAGGCAGCGTAACGCCTTCAGATTCAGCCCTTTTGTCCAAAATTGCCATTTTGGTTTCAAGGTCCGGCGGCTGTACGTCCACCATGAGTCCCCATTCAAAGCGAGACCGCAAACGCTCCACGAGGCCAGGCAGTTGACTGGGCGCGGAATCGCTGGAGATAACAATTTGCTTCTGATGATCGTAAAGCTCGTTAAAAGTGTGGAAGAACTCCTCTTGAGTGCGCTCCTTGCCGGCGATGATGTGAATGTCATCAATAAGGAGTACGTCAGCCGTCCGGTAGTGGCGATGAAACATCGACATCTTATCGAGCTTGATGGATGTAATCATCTCATTCATGAAGCGCTCGCTGGATGTGTAAACCACATTCAAGCCCGAGTAGTTGTCCAACAAACTACGGCCGATGGCATGCATCAGGTGTGTTTTGCCGATTCCCACGCCACCATAAATAAAGAGCGGGTTATAACTACGCGATGGCATTTTCGCCACAGCTTGAGCAGCCGCATGCGCCAGTTGATTGGAGGAGCCAACTACGTAAGTCGCAAATGTCAACCGTGGATTTAACCAGGTAGCGGTATTTTCAAAAACCGGTTCCGCTACTTGAAACTGATTGGTAGATGCGCTCTCAGTGCTGGCAGCGCGCGCGGCTGCTGCAATCGGCAACTCCTCAATCTCGTAGGAGACGCGCCGAATGGGCAGGCTTAAGTCCTGAATAGCCGCTCGAATCTGGGATGAGTATTCCTGCCGAATCCAGGTTTCCGTGGTCTGGTCGGGTACGCGCACGGTGAGATCACCGTCACGCATGCTCCCGAGAGTTGTGCGAGAGATCCAATTCTGGTAAGCCCCCTCGCCAAGCTTGGTAGCTAATAAACTCTTAATCTGTTCCCACGGATCACCCAACAGGCATACTCCCAATAGTCAAGAAATGGCAAAGCTTTCCCACATCTTTTCCACTCTTGTGGAAAAGCATGACCGCCTATGCTGGGTGGTTAAACTAACCGCCATTGCGAAGGGCTGTTTGCAAGCGGAAAATCTGCTCTGTGTCTTTGGCAACCTCAGTCTAGCACAGGCCTTGAAAATTGAAAGAGAAATCTGATATGAAATTAAACCTAATAAAATCAATAGCTTAGTAAGTGGATAACCCTGTAGGACTAGTAGTTTTGCAGGAGGTTTTCCACTCGATTTCCTTTCTAAACGCTTCGGTTGCAATTACATGAATTGACTTCACGACAAAGTCATACGAGAATGTCTTTTAGTACTTCAGCGGGAGTAACTCAGCTGGTAGAGTGCAACCTTGCCAAGGTTGATGTCGCGGGTTCGAATCCCGTCTCCCGCTCCAGAACGCCTCCCTCAGCATTTCTTCTTACATTAAGTAGTCCGGTCAACCTAATATCGCGCTTGTCCGTTTAAATAAATGTGAGGCAAGCGTTCCGGCCTGGAAGATTCACTTCCGCTTCAATTCTTTTTCTAATTGGCTCTGTAGCTTACGCGACAAAAGGAAGTAGGCCATCTGCGAACCCGCCAGCTTACGCCGCCTTCAGTAAACCTCTGACGCAAACAGAGCAGTACTACCACGCGCTCCGTCGCCTTACTTTCGGTCCAAAACCGGGAGACTACGAAGCAATTTCGCACATCGGTCTTCACCGCTGGATCGAGAATGAACTGCATCCTGAGAAAACACCTGAAAATTCTATTCTTGAAAAAGAGCTGCTGCCGCTTCAGGCGCTGCGGATGGGTATCCGGGATACTTATACGCATTACCCA
>JAFAZU010000263.1 GCA_019239585.1 Acidobacteriaceae bacterium | reverse complement strand
AGCGTTGGCTGGGCAATATAGTTGCGCGGATCGGCCAAAATACGGAGGCGAAACTCCTCCTGCTGTTCCGCTGTACTGTGCGGACCAATCAACATCCCGTAGCCGCCCGACTCACCCACTGCCTTCACGACATACTTACTGAGATTGGCGCATACATGGTTGCGCTGCGCTTCATCGCTCATCAGAAACGTTTGGACATTATCGAGAACCGGCTCTTCGCCCAGATAATAGCGGATCATCTCCGGCACATACGCGTAAACCGCCTTGTCATCCGCCACGCCGGTACCGAGCGCATTCGCTAGAACCACATTGCCGCAACGATAAGCGTTAAACAACCCGGCTGCGCCCAGAGCTGAATCGGGCCGGAAAGCCAGCGGATCGAGAAAATCATCATCCACGCGCCGGTAAATGACATCCACGCGCTGCAGCCCGGAAGTGGTCCGCATATAAACGAAGTTGTCATGTAAGACCAGATCACGCCCTTCGACCATTTCAATACCCATCTGGCGGGCTAAATAGGTATGCTCGAAATACGCTGAATTGTAAACGCCCGGAGTGAGCAGCACAATCGTCGGATTGGACCTGCCTTCCGGAGCTAAGGCCCGCAACGTGGACAGCAACGCCTGGCTGTACTGCTCAATGGGCCGCACCCCGCATTTGCGAAACAGCGTGGGGAAGATCTGCTTCATCACTTTACGGCTGGTGAGCATATAAGAAACGCCGCTCGGAACGCGCAGATTATCTTCTAGCACGACAAACCTGCCGTCCGGCGTGCGAATCAGATCGGTTCCGCAGATGCTGACATAAACATCACGCGACACCCTGACGCCGCGCATCTGACGCCGGAAATGGCGGCAAGTGTAGATCACTTCGCCCGGAACGACCCCGTCCTTTACAATGCGGCGCTCATGATACACGTCCTTCAGGAATAAGTTCAGAGCAATGATGCGCTGTTTCAGCCCGCGCTCAATGACTTCCCACTCGGCGCTTGGAATGATGCGGGGTAAAAGATCGTGCGGAAAGATCCGCTCTGTTCCCTCGCTCCGGCCATAAACCGTAAAGGTGATGCCTTGGTTGAAAAAGGATTGATCAGCCTCCTGTTTACTGCGCCGCAGTTCATCGGCAGGTTGATTCAACAGGCGCGAATAGAGTTGCCGGTAGTGACTTCTGGGGCGTCCGGGAGCGCGGAACATTTCATCATAAGCTGATGCCAGCTCATATTCGGTAAACGGCGCGGCAACAATGCGTTCCGAAGGTAAGGGGGAGGTCGCCATGTTCCTAAAGGTGCTTTCTTCTTAAACCGGAGACTTTTCGACACGGAACAGGACCGGGCAAGTTAAGCATGAGTATAACCCGCCCGAAATTTTACTCGGAGCTTTTGAAGCAACTTCATAAAAGCAGGCCCAAAAACTAGGATTTTCTTGAGCATCGTACTTTGTATTAACTTGTTTGTATTGAAAGAGTAAAGCTAGGAGCCGAGCGATAATACTTTAACAGCTCACAACACCACACTGGTGAATTATGCCGAGTAAACTTGTTTGAGTACCATCTGTGACAAACCGGCGCTTAAACAGCCCGTGTGCATCTTTGCTGAAAGCATACGGCCTACACTGGCTAAACTTGCTTGAGTGTCTCGTCCAGCCAGTTGAAGACTCGCAAGTCACGAATGCCAGTGCTCTTGGGTTCGCAGTGAAGATCGGCGCCATCCTCTACAGAGAACTCTGCCAACTTCTTAGGGCAAACAAGAAGGTCGTACAGCTGCTTTGACTGCCCTGGCCAGTAAGCTTCGTTTACCGGTGAGGTGATCAGCAAAGGGCACCTAATTTGCCGCGCCACTTCGTGCAAATTGTATCCTGTTACGGCCTTGTATGTATCAAATGGCGAACTGAAACCGAAAGGCCGCATACGGAAATTCAAAGTAGCGCGATCGGTCGGTGTTGCGGCCTTCAGCAGGTACGTGTCGAACTCTTCCTTTCGCCCTGCCTTAAGAAGTTGCAGCAATGGCTTAGGCAAGATGCCTGTCCAGGAGGTCGATACATCCACTACTCCGGGATCGGCGATGCCAGCTGCGATACGTCTCTCGAACGCGAGTGCCCGGGGAACCCAGTAGCCTCCTTGACTAATCCCCTGCACGGCGATGCGTTTGGGATCGACCTCGGGACGGCTCAGCGCAAAGTCAACGACGGGGGTGATCACCTTTTCCCAATCGGGCCGGAAGTAAAGCTTCTGCTTCCAAAGGGCGTATCCTTGGCCCGGACCGTCAAACGTCAGGCAGTCATATCCTCTGGCTGTGCCGCCTGCCCCTCCCCAAAGCCACATGTCTAAGAGTGAGCCGTCGCTTCCGTTTGCAAGGATCAACAACGGACCGCGACGCTCCTTGTGCTTCCCTCTCATATAGAAACCGTGAAGGGTAGTGCCCTCATATGGGATACTGACGGGCTCAATCGGTGGATCGAAGAGCGACAGCGATTTCAGCCAACAGTCGTACAGGGCCTCCCACGTTGGAAGAAAACGAGAGGGGTCTCGGGATCCGTCGACGAAGTAGGTCGCGCTATCGTAAAAGTTCTGCGCCCATAAGTATGCTTGCCGGGCGCTCTCGCGGTGTCCGCCAGCGAGTGACTCCTGCGCCTGCGTGCGGGCCTCATCACCGGCCTCCTTGAAAGCAACGAAGGCGCCTTCGAAGTCACCGTCTTTTACCTGACGCGTGAGATAGAGAACCTTGCCAACGTTTGCTCCTGAGTGATAAGCTCGGCCAAGGCTGGTGAGGAAGATGATCTCGAACGTTCGATCCTGAAACAGGTAATGCTGCAAAGTCATGCTCCCAGGGGATGATTCCTGCTGATGAGTCGTTTGGGCGCTTAACACGGCAGGAGAGCGGATGCCATTCAACCCGGCAGCCCCGATGGCAAAGTGGAAAGTTCGTCTGGAAATATCCATATTTATGATTTATGGGCGTTGTGCAACGAGAATGCTTCTGGTTGAAAGATTATCCTATGAGCATTCGAGCACGCCAAACGGTTGCGCGGAAAACCGGTGTGAAGATCAGGCGCACTATCTTGTATTTGCGGAGGACTGGGCGGGGCCTATCAGGTCGAAAATTCAATTGGCGGACGCCGAAATTCAATGGTCGGCAGTTGTTCCACAGCGCGCCGAAGCGACTGTTCCCAGGCCGTATGAATGACGTTCAAGTCGTAGTCGGAAGCCGAAAAACGCCGGTACTCACCAAGTTCAAAACTGTCTTTACGATACAGCAAGATCTCGATGGGAGGTCCCACCGTGACGTTTGAACGAATCGCTGCGTCAAAGGACAACAGCGCATATTTGGCGGCGACTTCCAATCCTGTTTTGTAATCTACACCACGATCTAGAATCGGTCGGCCATATTTCACTTCACCCAGTTGCAGATACGGTGAATCTTCGGTGGCGCGCAAAGGGTTACCCTGCGGATAAATTAAATACAAGCTAGGAGGTTCAGCCCCCTTCACCTGACCGCCTAAGAGCAGATGAACATTAAACGAAAACTGATCGCGTTCTAAAGCCGCCCGATCCAGGTCAGAGACGCGGCGCACGCAATCGCCGACAATGCGGGCCGCATGATACAGCGATGCGGCTTCCGCTAAGCCCTTTCCCTCGTCGAAATCGTTCCGTAACAGCGTCACAACGGACTGGCTGATCGATAGGCTGCCGCTCGACAAAATAATAAAAGTCCGTTCGCCCGGCTGCACAAAACTATGCATTTTACGGCAAACATTGACCTGATCAAACCCGGCATTGGAGCGCGAATCCGATGCCATTACCAGGCCATCGTCGGTCACAATGCCTAAACAATACGTCATGCTCCTCCCACTTTCGTTGTCGCGTTGGAGACACATTCAGCTACACTGGCGTTACGCGCTGAACGAAATCTCCGTAAGATTTCTTGCTTTGTCGGCAGCCGGCAGCGTGGCAGGCGTCCAAAGGAGTTTCTATCAATTCATGCTGATCCGCTTAGGATATGACATTAGCTTTGATGTCCCCCTTGAAGTACCTATCGTAGCGTTATTGAACGTTTACCAGTCGCGTTTCGGAGATTTACGGGAGCCGGATGTGTTGCGTGTTGAGCCGGAAGTAAAGATCGACACCTATACGGACGTTTTCGGAAACCAATGCTCCCGCTTTGTCGCGCCACCGGGAACGATTCGTCTCTACAACTCAACCCTGATCGAGGATGCGGGAACCGGCGACGAACAGAATCCCGATGCGCCGGAAATACCGGTTGGCGAGTTGCCGACGGAAGTGTTGCAATATCTGCTGGCAAGCCGTTATTGCGAGGTCGATCTGCTCTCGAACACAGCTGTGGAACTCTTCGGCGATGCTCCGCGCGGCTGGCAGCGGGTAAAGACCATCTGCGACTGGATTCAGTCGAAGGTAACGTTCGGCTATAACTTCGCCCGATCTACCAAGACCGCATTGGATGTTTACACCGAGCGTTTGGGGGTGTGCCGGGATTTTCAACACTTAGCCATTACCTTCTGCCGCGCCTTGAACATCCCGGCGCGCTATGTTACCGGCTATCTGGGTGACATTGGCGTACCGGTGGCGCCCTATCCCATGGATTTCAGCGCCTGGTTTGAAGCCTACCTGGGCGGCCGCTGGTACACATTCGATGCGCGGCATAACCGGTCGCGTATCGGGCGCGTGTTGATGGCCGTGGGACGGGACGCCGCTGATGTAGCCCTGACCACCTCATTCGGCAGCGCGCGATTGAAGAACTTTACCGTAATTACAGATGAAGTCAAGAATGGAGGTTAATGCATGCCGCCGACAGCCGTCTGCCCACGCGGCGGGCGGCGCATGATGAACGGCAGC
>JAFAZU010000234.1 GCA_019239585.1 Acidobacteriaceae bacterium | reverse complement strand
ACCGTCAGGAGCAATCCGACGAACGTCGAGGCGCAGGTGCGCTATCTAAGCATTCTGCTCGATGAGGGGAAAACGGCGGAAGCTGTTGCCGTGGCCCACACGATAGCCTCGCTTCACCCGACAGCGCCTTCCCTGGCGCAGGCGGCAAGAGCGACCCTGGCGGCGGAACAATACGGGGCGGCTCAAGAGCTTTTGCAAAATAATGAGGCTTCCGCGCATTGGCCCTCGGATCTTCTTGATCGGGCCCTCGCCGACTTTTATGCTGTCAACGCAAAGACAGGACTGGATGAGATGGATCGCATTCCGCAAAACGAGCGAAAGGGCGACTACTATTTAGCCCGTGCGCAAATGCTGACAGCGCAAAACCAATGGCAGGAGGCAAAGCTCGCCTTTCAGGAAGTTTTGCGAACAAATCCAACACGCCCCGAGCTGTATCGTCAGACAGCGGTTCTCCTGATCAAAAACCAGCACGCGGCGGAAGCTTTACAACTGTTGGACAAAGCGGCGCGGAATCTGCCGGACGACCCGGACCTTCTGCTTTTGGGGGCGATAGCGCTGGCTTTTACCGGTAATGGAAGCGGCGCAGATCGAGAACTGAAGAAACTCGAAACGCGCTGGCCGGATTGGTATAAAGTTTGGCTTGTCGGTGCGCTGGTCCTCGAATCGCAGGGGCGACCTGAAGAAGCACGCCCGTTACGGCAGACGGCTATCACACTAGGCGCGCCTGCTGATATCAACAATTTGATAGATGCCTTAATGATTTTATTTCACTGAATGTACTTTGGTATGTTATGCACAGAACTGATTCAGGGGAGGGCATACATGCGTTTGCTCCAGCTTTACAGAATTTTTGGTTTGTTAGCCGCGCTGGCTTTTAATTTGTGTCCGGTGTTATCTGGCCAAAGTTTCACTTCATCTATTACAGGGTTAGTCACCGATCCCAGCGGCGGGGCCGTTGTCGCCGCGCAGGTAGAGCTCATGAACATGGGCACGAACGGCATTCAGAACTTCACAACAACGAACGACGGCTCTTATCAGTTCAATAACCTCGGTCCCGGCACATACCAGATCACCGTGACGGCTCCGGGCTTTAAGAAATACGTCAAAAGCAATCTTATTCTTTCGGCGCAGGTGAGCGCCACAGTCAACATACCGCTGGAAGTCGGCGGTACGGAGCAGAAGGTGGAGGTGACCGGCTCGGCCGTGCTGGTCGATACGGAGACGGCCAATAGCTCGGCGATTCTGGACAGCCGTCTGATCAGCGCCTTACCTAATGGAACACGCAATCCGCTGAATTTCGTTTTTGCTGTTGCCGGCACTACTGAAGGACCAGCAGGAGCGACACAGAGAAACGGCACTTTCGATCAGAACGCCAGCAGCTTCGGGCTTAATGGCGGCCGCACTGGGGAAGAATCGATTCTCATCGACGGCGCTCCTGCTACGGCAATAGACTGGGGCGGCCTGATGGTATCTCCTCTGCAGGATTCCGTACAGGAGCAGCAAATCGTTACCAATACCTATGACGCGCAGTACGAGCGAGGCGGATCAGGTATTGTGACGCTTGTCACCAAAGGCGGGACCAACACATTTCACGGAGAAGCATATGATTATCTGCAAAACTCGGCGCTCAATGCCAATTCCTGGTCCAATAACAAATACGGTGCCCCTAAAGGACAATTCAAAAGGAACCAGTTCGGCGGAAACGTCAGCGGCCCCATCCTGAAACGCGCCAATCTGTTTTTCTTCGGCGGGTACGAGGGTCTGCGGCAGCCCAATACGGAGGATAGCGGATTACAAACGGTTCCTACCCAGGCGCAACGCAATGGAGACTTCTCCGCTTCGCTGAACGCGGATGGTACGCCGAATTTGATCTATAACCCGTTTACCACTGCGCAGCTTCCCGACGGCACCTACACGCGTCAACCCTTCGCCGGTAATGTCATTCCGAAGAACTTGATTAATCCGGTGGGCGCCAAGATGATGAGCCTGTACCCGCTGCCGAATCGTCCGGGCCAGGGTCCCAATCAGATCAATAACTTCTTTGCGCAGGGCGCGGCCAATAGCACGAACGACAAAATGGATACACGGGTGGATTGGGAACAGAGTTCCCTGCATCGGGTGTTTGTGCGCTGGTCGGACCGGTTTCGCCAGGATCTGAACCACCCATGCTTCTTCTGTACGGGGGCGGATTCCGCAGTCAACGAACACGATAACGGATTCCAGGTGGTCCTGAACGATACGGTCACTCCCAGCCCTACTTGGGTGATCGACACGTTTATCAGTTACAGCCGATGGCAGGAGGCGCATGTCGCGCAAAGCTTCGGCGTAGCCGATGCATCCACCATCGGACTCTCGCCGTCCCTGTTCCAAGCGCCCATTTTGCCGGGGATTTCCGTCGAGAATTATGCGGGTCTGGGCGTCACGTTCGGGGGCGGATTCCAGAAGTACACGCGTTACTCGAATACGATTGGAATGAATATTACCAAGCAATTTTCGAAGCACACCCTCAAGTTCGGCGGCAATTTTGACGACCAGAGAATCAACAACACGAACGAGTCCAATGGCGTCAATACGGGCTCTGCCGCCTTTAACTTCGGAACCGCGCTCACCTCGTGCGATCCCAACTCAAACGGCGGCCCATGCCTCGCGAGCAACAGCGGGTCCAGCGTATCGGGGAATGCGCTTGCTTCCATGCTGCTCGGGACTGCGGGCGGCGGCGGGCAGTCTTTCAATATCGACCCTGCTATGGGAATACATATTTTCGGGGCGTATATTCAGGACCAGTGGCGGGTCACTCCGCGTTTGACCGTAAACGTCGGCATTCGATATGAGAACCAGCGCCCCGCGACGGAACGGTTCAACCGTCTCGAGTACTTCAATACCACTGCCGTGAATCCTATCAGTCGTCAGCTCGGGTTCAATGTCCTCGGCGGGTTCGAATATGCGGGCGTGAACGGAAACGACCGGTACGCCTGGCCGCCGAATGATCTCGATTTTGCGCCTCGCGCCGGAATCGCATTCAAGATTACTGACCGGCTCGTGGCTCGCGCGGGCGCCGGTATTTATTTCCTTCCTGCTTCCGCGATGCTCAGTTTCGACAACCCAGGACAGTTCTACGGCTTCAGTTCGTCAACGTCCTATAACGCAACGGCGCAAAACGGATACGTTCCGTTAAATCTGGTCAACAATCCTTTCCCCACCGGAATTAATCAACCCACAGGCAGCTCACAAGGGCTACTCACGCTGGTCGGCGACGGCCAAAGCCAGATCTGGCCAAAAGCGCCGCACCCCACGCCCTACACCGAACAATGGAGCTTCGATCTCCAGTACCAGCTCAGTTCGCATTCGGTGTTTCAAATTGGTTATCTCGGAAATCGCGGGCGCAAGCTGCTGTACGGCAACCCGAACATCAATGCAAACCAATTGCCGGGTCAGTTCCTCCGCCTTCAATCCCAACTGGATCAGCAGGTAAACAATCCTTTTTTCGGAGTTCTTGATCCAAGCACTCCGCTCGGCTCGCAGAGTACGATAGCCTACAACCAGCTACTGCGTCCTTTCCCTGAATTTACCTATATAGGCTGGAACCGGTCCCTGCCCGGCGCCAGATCTTCCTACAATGCGCTGGATGTGAAATACAATCACCGCTTCGGCGCCGACCTGAGCGTTCTGATGACGTATCGGTGGTCGAAGGCGCTCGATAACGGTCCGGAGGACTTCCTCGGCTGGGCGACCGGCAATCAATGGCGTGACTCCTACAACACGATGCTCGATTACAACATCAGCACTCACGATGTTCCGCAAAGCTTTGCGACCGCGCTGGTGTACGAT
>JAFAZU010000171.1 GCA_019239585.1 Acidobacteriaceae bacterium | reverse complement strand
CGCCATGCGCAGGACATGGCGGCGGGCCTGAACCAGATTCTGCAGGAAACGATTACTGGACATCAGGTAGTCAAAAGCTTTGGCGCGGAAGATTTTGAATCGAAGCGCTTTCGTCTGGCTGCCCAGCGGCTAAAGACCAGCAGCCTTCGCTATGTAGCGCAGCAGGCGCTGGCATCTCCGATCATTGAGATCTTTGGAGCGATGAGTATTATTCTGCTGCTCTGGCTCGCGCGTTTGCAGGTGAAAAACGGCACCTTGACGGCAGGCACGTTTACTACATTTATTATTGCGCTGGTTATGCTATATGAGCCAATTAAGCGGCTCACGAACATTCATAACATCTTCCAGCAGGCAATTGGGGCGGCGCTGAAAGTCTTTGGTTATCTCGATGAAAAACTCCATATCAGCGACAAGCCTGGAGCGATACGGCTTCCGAAATTCAAAGAATCGATTCGCTTTGACAATCTTTCGTTCTGCTATCCAGCCGCGCCGGACCGGTGCGTGCTGCACGACATCAATCTCCAGGTGAAGGCAGGCGAGGTCGTCGCCATCGTAGGGCCAAGTGGCGCGGGCAAGTCGACTTTAGCGCAACTGCTGCTGCGCTTCTACGACACAACTGGCGGATCGTTGCTGATCGACGGGGTGGACCTACGCAATATTCGCCTGCAAAGCCTGCGTGAAAATATCAGCATCGTGCAGCAGGACACGATGCTTTTTAACACTTCCGTTTTCGACAACATCGCCTATGGCCGGCCCGACGCAAAGGAAGAAGAAGTTCTGGCCGCTGCAAAAACAGCTTTGGCGCATGACTTTATCCAGGAGTTGCCAGAAGGCTACAAGACGCGCATCGGCGAACGGGGTTTTAAGCTCAGCGGCGGACAACGCCAGCGGCTGGCGATCGCGCGCGCCTTGCTGAAAGACGCGCCGATTCTGATCCTGGATGAAGCCACATCGCACCTTGACACGGAATCCGAACGATTGGTTCAACAAGCACTAACTGTGCTCATGAAGCGTCGTACCGTGCTAGTCGTCGCGCACCGGCTTTCCACCATTCGTCAGGCGAACAAAATTGTTGTTCTCGATGGCGGCAGAATTGTCGAAACAGGCACTCACGAAACGCTGCTGGCGAGCAAGGGTTTATATCAACGACTGTACTCTTTGCAGCACGCCGATGCGGCCCTCGTGAACAGTTAAGAATGCCCCTTCCGATTCGCAGCATGACCGGGTACGCGCTCCTCCGGCAGGAGACCAGCGCCGGGGAGTTAACAGTGAGTCTGCGCAGCGTGAATCACCGGGGCCTGGATCTGCACTTTTATCTTTCAAGCGAGTTTGCGCCGTTTGAAAACGCTTTGCGGTCGCTTCTGAAAGAGCGCCTCAGCCGGGGCCATGTGGAGATTCGCATGTCGCTGGTTTCGAATGCGGGAAGCGACCGGGGCAGCTACAATCGGGAGTTGCTCGGACGCTATCTGGCTGCCTTCCAAGGAGCTGCCGCCGAGTTTGGGATTGACGGCAAGCCGGATCTGAACGTGCTTCTTGCCTTGCCGGGGGTGCTTGAGAGTACACGCGATACGAAACTGACTTCTTCGTTCGGGGAGGAAGCCGTGGCTGTCATGGAGGCTTGCGCCGGTGAGCTAAACAATTACCGGGAGCGTGAGGGATCGGAATTAAAAACCGCTATTGTACGTGAACTCGATGCGCTGGACGAGAGTAGCTCGCAGATAACGGCAGTGCGAAGCGATGCCGTTCCGCAGTTTTCCGCTCGATTACAGGAGCGGCTGCGTCTCTTGCTGGGGGATCAAATGCTGCCGCCCAATCGACTAGTAGAGGAAGCGGCTGTTTTAGCTGACCGGTCCGACATCCAGGAAGAATTGACCCGGTTGGAGGTCCACTCGCGGGAGTTGCGTCGTACCCTGGACGAAGGGGGCGAGATCGGTAAACGGCTGGATTTCCTACTGCAAGAGATGAACCGTGAGACCAACACGATCCTCTCCAAGAGTTCTGCCATCGGCGAAGGCGGCCTGAGCATCACCAATACGGGCATTGGGATCAAAGCTAATATCGAAAGAATGCGGGAACAGGCCCTTAACCTTGAATGACCACGGTTTTCATTATTTCCGCGCCTTCCGGCTCCGGGAAATCGACGCTGATTTCCCGATTGATGGCGCGCGACCCCCGGCTCCGGTTTTCTGTTTCTTATACCACCCGCAAGCCGCGAGTCAGTGAAAAACCGGGTGAAAGCTACATTTACATTACCCGTAAGGAGTTCGAGGAGCGGCGTGAGCGCGGCGAGTTCCTGGAGCAGGCGGAGGTTTTCGGAAACTACTATGGAACAAATCGCAATGTTCTGGAGCAAGCCGAGCGCGAAGGCAAGGATCTGATACTCGACATTGACGTGCAAGGTGCGAGACAATTAAAGGAAAGCATTCCCGAGGCCGTCAGCATCTTTATCCTGGCGCCGTCCCGTGACATTCTGGAACAGCGTTTACGGGCGCGGTCCGAGGACGTGGAAGAAGTGATCCGGCGGCGGTTGAAGGAGGCGGCTGAGGAAATCCGCAACTATAAGCAATACGATTACGTGCTGGTAAACCACCAGCTAGAAGAGTCCGTTGCGACACTGGCGGCGATTGTGAAAGCGGAGCGGGTTCGGCGGGTACGGATGGAAAAGCAAGTTCAATCTATTCTGAGAACTTTTGAGGACCGGCCGCCTTCGCTCTTTTAAAATTTCAATTCATTATTTCCGGAACATGGCGTTCCGTTCATTGGAGAAGTTTATGGCAGATATATCGAGAAATACCTTATATGCAATCCCGGACGATCAAGCTTCCAGCACGTACCGGTTTATTATTGTGGCGGCTAAGCGCGCCCGGCAGTTGCAAAACGGCCAACGGTCCGTGCTTCCGGCGGCCAATAAAAAGCCGACTGTTTTAGCAATGGAGGAAGTTCGTCGCGGCTTGGTTCCCTATACCGATCTGAATCAACCGGAAGAAGTCAGTCTCACTGAATAAAAATCGGTATGCGCGTTGTTCTTGGCGTTGGTGGCGGTATCGCGGCTTATAAATCGGCGGAACTGGTACGTGCGCTGACCGGGCGTGGCCATGAAGTGCAGGTCGTGATGACCGAAGCGGCTCAAAACTTTGTTGGACCGCTTACGTTTGCAACATTAAGCGGCCGTAAGGTCATCACCGGTCTTTTTGCGCAGGCCAGTCCGGAAGATACGCTTTCGAGCGCCGTAGAACATATTGCTGTCGCTCAGGAGCACCATCTCCTGGTGGTTGCTCCGGCGACCGCCGATATTATCGCTAAGTTTGCTCACGGGCTGGCTGATGATTTTCTGTCCACGCTGTACCTGGCTTTTCGAGGCCAGGTTTTGATTGCTCCGGCGATGAACACGGACATGTGGAACCATCCGGCAACGCAGAGGAACTTGGAAGCTCTGCGCAGAGAGAGATGCTTCGTCATGGAGCCGGACTCCGGATCACTGGCCTGCGGTGTAGTGGGAGCGGGACGTCTTCCTGATCCCATTCGCATTGCCGAGCGCGCCGATATGTTGATGAGCGGAAAGAGAGATTTTACTGGCGAGTACGTTCTGATTACGGCAGGCCCCACGCAGGAGCCGATTGATCCGGTCCGGTTCATCAGCAATCGTTCGAGCGGCAAAATGGGATACGCCCTCGCGGAAGCTGCCAGACAGCGTGGCGCTCATGTGGTCCTGGTATCCGGCCCTGTTCATCTAACTCCTCCCCGGGATACGGAGGTGATTCCGGTACATAGCACTCAAGAGATGCGCAAAGCGGTGCTGGACCATCTCGAACCGGCCAGCATCATTATCAAGAGCGCAGCTGTGTCGGATTATTACGTGTCGGAAGTACCGAAACAGAAGCTCAAGAAAACGGCTACACGGCTTTCACTGGAGCTTGATCCAACCCCGGACATTCTGGCGGAAGTGGGTCAGCGTAAGGGCGACCGGCTGCT
>JAFAZU010000108.1 GCA_019239585.1 Acidobacteriaceae bacterium | reverse complement strand
ACCGTTTGGTAAAGGATGAGGCGTGACCCCGAGCTCTGCTATCGTCGCTGTTGCGCCGTAAGCACCTCGTTTTACCTTTGCCGCCAGTAAAATTCCATTCCGGCAATCGCGGCTCGTCCCGGCATGCGCACGCTCGGTATCTCCTCGTAACCTGTGTTCGTTGCGTTGGTGAGTTGCACGAACGGTTTTACGTACGCAAACGCCCGCTCCGCTGATAGCTCAATCAAAGGGTACGGATCGCGTCGGTACCGCTGGAGTACTCCCATTCGTAAATGCGTGTCAATGTGCTGCGGACCGTGGCCCCACCAGGTCAGCGTGCCCGAATGAACCGGGTACTGGAAAACATATTTCGACTGCTCCCCATTCAGCGCCGCTTGAGCCCCATGCAGGCCCGTGTATGCAACATCGATTCGCTGCGACGAAGCAATCTGAAACCGAAATACCGCCTCAAAGCCTGTGAATTGCAGACGCTGGATGTTCTGCGCTCGCCACACCTCATTCGGACCCGACCGGACATAATCAATATCGTTCCGCTCGCGCCGGTGGAATACGACAAAATCCCCGCTATGCCGCCCGGCATTCACCTGCGCGCCGCCTTCATAACTCCAGGCGCTCTCCGGTTTCAAACTTGGATTACCCACATTCGCCGGATCAGAGTAATAAAGGTCCGTAAACGTCGGCAATCGGAATGCACTGCTGGCCGCTCCATGCAGCTTGAGATGGCTGTTAACCCAGTATCCGCCTGAAATCGAAGGACTGAACCGTTTATTACCGCCCGAAAACACCTCCTCACGCGCCCCAATCGACACGGAGAAACGCCGTAAAGCCCGCGCATCAAAGCTCCCGTAGACCGCCCCGCGATTTCGTTGATGATGCCCCAGATTGTTGCTGTCAATCACATCACGGTATCCTTCCGCGCCATAGTAAAAGCGCATTGCGTTGTTAATTTCCTGGTGGCGGCGCAAACCAATCTGATAGCTTTCCGTCGCGTGACGGTTCTCATAAATCCAAGGTTGGTAGCGAAACAGGTCAAACAAATCCGTATGGCGTCGAAAGCCAAAATCGACCTCGGTTTTTTCGCCGAGTTCCTGCCGCGCTCCCGCAAACCATCCTCTAGTGCGCTCCCAGGAGGGATAGTTACCATAAAACTGGGCCGCGCCAAACGGACGGTCGCTCCACCCCAGCAGCACATCACTATGCCCTAAACCCGACTGAAATCCCGTTTGCGAACCAAATGCCAGACTCCTGTAGTCGCGGTCCGGCATGAACCCCGTCGAAAGCTCCCGCGTAAAGGTCGCCTGTTCACTGATTTTTTTGGCGATGTAAGCGAGAGACCCATTCTGCTCATTCGTGCCGAAACTTCCGCCCGCTGCGCCGAAACGCCCTTCGCTCACACTCGGCGCGGCCGTAATAAAATTAACCACCCCGCCCAGCGCATCCGACCCGTATAAAGTTGATCCGCTGCCCTCCAGCACCTCGATCCGCTGCACAGCCTCGAAAGGAAACGGCAAGTCGAGATTATTGTGCGCCGTTTGCGCATCATTCAAACGTAGCCCATTCACTAAAACCAGGGTTTGCCCGAACGAAGATCCGCGAATGGAGAGATCCCCCTGCACTCCCGGCGCACGCTGCTGAACATCCACCGACGGATTGGATTGCAAGGCATCCATTGCATTGCGGAACACCGTAGGCGATTGTCCGATAGGAATGCTGTCCACTGTGCGGTCCGCCTCATCCAGCGGTATGGGTGCATACGTTCCTGTGACGACAACCTGCTCCTGGTGTTTAGCAACCGTAGCGGAAGAACTGCTTTGCTGAGCTTTTGCAGTAACACTGATTTGCAAGAAAAGGACAATAAACCTTTTTGTAAACTGAGCGACACGCAAATTCGAGTTTTACACAGCCAACTTCCTGCCAGGGTCTCAGAAACGTGAGCGTGGAAATAGTTTTGTATTGGCATTTCCCTTGCTGGGGTTTATAAGTCTTGGCTATACAAAGGAAGTTTATTCTGGAATGACGCTAAATCAACAGGGGAGTATCGAACTCATCCCTGCTACCCCAGAGCAACAATCGATTCTCGCGAACCTGTTTGAGTTGTACGCCCATGATTTCAGCGAGTTTCTTCATCTGGATCTGGACGCCGACGGACGGTTCGGTTACACGCATCTTCCGCTGTACTGGAGTGAGTCGGACCGCTATCCCTTTCTGCTCAAAGTAGGCAGCAAGCTGGCAGGCTTTGCTTTAGTAAAAAAAGGCTCCGAAATCTCCGGTTGCAAGGCGGTTTGGGACGTGGCGGAGTTCTTTGTGGTTCGCGCCTACCGCAGACAAGGAATCGGAATGAAGACCGCGCACGAACTCTGGAGAAAATTTCCGGGTTCGTGGGAAGTACGCGTCATGCAAGCGAACCATACGGCCCTGGCTTTCTGGCAGCGCGCCATTACTACCTTCAACGGAGCCGTGATCCATCCGACTCGTATCGAAAAAGAAGGCAAGTTCTGGTGTGTCTTTACCTTTGAATGCCAGCCTGCCGCTTAAAGACTACTTCTTCAAATTCATCTCAAATAACTTGTAGATGCGCTTGTACTCGTCCGTCCAACTGCTGGCTTCCTTAAAGCCGTGATCCTCTACCGGATAAACGGCCAGTTCCCAGTTTTCTTTGTGCAGTTCAATCAGCCTCTGCACCAGCCGGACCGTATCGATGAAGTGAACATTAGCGTCCACCATGCCGTGGCAGATCAGCAGGGCTCCTTTTAATCCGTTCGCAAAGAAAATAGGGGAAGACTGTTTGTAAGCCTCTGGGTCCTTCTGCGGAAAGTTCAAAATGTTGCCTGTATAGCCCTGGTTGTAAAGGGCCCAGTCGCTTACAGGGCGCAGCGCCGCACCTGCCGCAAAGACGTCGGGTTGGGTGAACATCGCCATCAGCGTAATAAAACCGCCGTAACTGCCGCCGTAAATGCCAATACGCTTTGGATCTGCGCCCTGCGAAACCAGCCACTTAGCCGCATCCACCTGATCGGTCAAATCCGTTCCGCCCATGTGCCGGTAAATTGCCGTGCGCCAGTCGCGTCCATAACCCTTCGAACCTCGATAATCGATATCCAGCACCATATAGCCGCGTTCTCTCAAAAAGTGATGGAACAGGTACTCGTGATAGTACCCGCTCGACCATCCTTTGTGTACATTTTGCAGATACCCCGCGCCATGCACGAAGATTACTGCCGGTCCGCCTTTCCCGTAATGGGCAGGCTTATAGAAGTGTCCCGGCACTTCCGTTCCGTCCCGCGCCGGAATTTTCACAATCGGCGTGTCCAGCCAAGGATAGCTGTTGAATTCAGGGGCAGGCGAAGTCGTCAACTTAGCGCCAGCCGCCATCGGCTGATTTGGTTGCAAATACAACTCCGGCGGTTTGTTCGTGTATGAGTAAACGTCTGCGATCCATTTCTCATCCGGCGAAACCGTTGCCGCATGCAAACCGGGGAGCTTCGTGATACGAGCCGCCTCGCCGCCGCCAACAGGCATCGACCACAGATGGCGCTCAAAAAAGCTACCTTGACTCGTCGTCAGGTAAAATTGCGACTTATTCCGCGAAAGCTCAACTTTATCGATTTCAAACTTGCCCGAAGTTAATTGCCTGGGTGTACCGCCTTCATAGGGAATTTCATACAGATGGTTAAACCCGTCGCGCTCCGACGTAAAGTAAAACGTCCGATTATCGCCGAGCCAGCCCTGTCCACCTCCCGGACCGCCCAGCCAAGCCTTATCTTCATCCTTGAATAAAACACGCGCTTTCGCGCCGGCGGGGTCTAAAGCAAAAATCCAGCAGCTTTTGTTATCCCGCGCACGAGCCGTGAAAACCGCTTTGCTTCCATCATCGGAGAACAAAACAGCTTGTGGAGGAGCACTGCCGGGAGGAGTAAATCCGCCACGACCCCCACAGGCGCCTCCATCCTCGATTTCCGCAACGGGCGTGCCGATCTGCCCATGATCAACTGTCTTCCCTTCTCCCGTGACCGCATTAAGAATCACCAGATGCCGTTGCGTCTGTTCGTCGCCCACGCGCGGGCGACTTCCGATTTCCTCGGGATAGCTGGAGTCCGTGATCCAGTTCGGCACATTATCCGGTTTCGTATTCGCCGCTGACTCGCTCACAATCGCAAGTACATACTTGCCGTCCGGCGAAAGCTGCATCTGCGTCACGCTTTGTCGCGCCTGAAGGTTGTAGGGCTT
>JAFAZU010000060.1 GCA_019239585.1 Acidobacteriaceae bacterium | reverse complement strand
CAGCTTGCGCCCCGAAGTAGCCGGTTCCATACATCACTGTGCCCGCATAAACTCCTGTACCCAAACTCCACCTCCGCGCCAGTCTCCGATTGAAGGTCAAACTCAGGTTCTGGTTAGTTCCGTTTCCTAAATAGGAGGCGGAGTAATTGCGATAACTGCCTGAGTAGTTTAATGCCAGCGACGATTTGCTCCAGGCATGGTAAGCGCCGACGCCGCCGCCCACATCGAATCCAAAGCCTCCGTTGTTCACACTCTGCCCGTTGTTATTAACTACGGGAGCGAACGAATCATAAACAGCATTGGCAAAAGCATAATAGTTCACGAAATTGCCCCGGTCAAAGAACTCGGAAGCCAGTGTAACTGGGTTAAACCAAGCACCACCGGATTGCTCCACCGGAGCTGTCTGCTGCAACTGACCCAATAAGGAAACAGCGGAGAACAATACCAGAATGAAAATTCGAACTTTCATTAAAATCCCTTAAAGCCCGGCATACAAGATTTAGACACAATAACCGCGCGAACCTTCAGTCTGCCGAAGGGACGCGAGACTGTCAAGGAAGAAGTAGGGGATTTGGGCTGCTACTCTCAAGAGTTGCGGGTCGCACTCATTGGTTATGGCAACGTGGGCAAGGCGTTTGCTCGTCTTCTTTTTGCCAAACGAGGGGCATACCCGTTCCGGATTGTCGGCGTGCATACGAAACGCCACGGAACCGCTTACGACACAAAGGGTATTGGCCTCCAGTTTTCCTTCGGTCCGCCCGCTTCTTCAGCCGCCGAGTTTCTCGACCGCTCCAAACCGGACGTGGCCATTGAAATCACCACTCTGAATCCCCATACGGGCGAACCTGCCATTTCGCACATCCAGGCGGCATTTGAGCGCCATCTACACGTTATAACCGCCAATAAAGGCCCCATCGCGTATGCTTATGCCGGGCTGCGAGCCGAAGCGCAGATCGCGCAAGTAGAGTTCCGCTTTGAGTCAACCGTCATGGACGGCGCTCCCGTCTTCAACACTGTCCGCAACAATCTCCCCGGCGTTACTATTAAGGGTTTCACCGGCGTTCTGAATTCCACCTCAAAGATTGTGGTGGGCACTATGGAGCGCGGTTTATCGATGGCGGAGGGCATTCGGGAAGCGCAGTCTCTTGGCGTGGCGGAAGCCGATGCTGCTTATGACATTGACGGCTGGGATTCTGCCGCCAAGACAGCTGCTTTAGCCAACGTCCTGATGGATGCCTGTGTCACGCCGCAAGGAGTCCAACGACACGGCATCGGCCAATTAACCACAGATGAAGCTATCACGGCCGCCAAAGCCGGATACACCACCCTGCTCGTCAGTCGGGGCGAGCGCAGCGGCGGCACTGTCCGTCTGCAGGTAAAGCCGGAAGTCGTCCCGCAAACCGATATTTTAGCTACCGCGAAAGGAACTTCCAACCTTCTTCTCTTCCATACCGATCTCATGGGCACAATTGGCACCGTATCCATTAATCCCGGCGTGGAGCAGACTGCCTACGGCTTATTCAGTGACTTAGTTGATGTTGCTAAGTCGGTTTAAAGCAGCGCTTTCACTTTCTCCCAATCGGAGGGTTCTCCAAATCTTGCGCCGGGAAGACTCGGCTCGATCGAACGGCACAGGCCTGTTAACACACCGCCCGGGCCCACCTCAATAAACCGCTTCACGCCCTTTTGCGCGAGATAACGGATGGTATCAGTCCATAGGACCGGACGAGGAATCTGTTCAAAAAGTCCTTGACGCGCTTCCGCCCCGGTGGTTATCTCTCGCGCCTGCCAGTTATTGACCAAAGGCGCGCGGAGATCTTCAAATGAAATAGCTTGGAGCTCCGCCGCCATTTTCTCCTGCGCCGGACGCATCAGCGGGCAATGAAACGGCGCGCTCACCGGTAAAGCAATGGCGCGTTTAGCGCCTGCCTGCTTCGCTAATTCCATCGCCCGCGTAACCGCTCCCGCATGGCCTGCAATCACAATCTGATCCGGAGAGTTAAAATTCGCGGCGGTTACAACTTCGCTCTCCGCCGCTTCCGCTAGAATTCGGTCGAGCGCCCCCTCAGGCAGCTTCAAAAGAGCCGCCATCGCGCCTACACCAGGAGGCACGGCCTGTTGCATGTACTGTCCCCGCTTGCGTACTAAGGGGAGAGCATCCTCCAAGCAAATGGCTCCTGCCGCATAAAGAGCCGAATACTCGCCTAAGCTATGACCGGCCACGATATCAGGTTCAACTCCCTGCTCCCGGAGAACGGAAAACGCGGCAGCGGAAACCGCTAGCAAGGCAGGCTGCTGATTCTCCGTCTTCCTCAGCTCCTCCTCGGGACCTTCAAAGCACAATCGGGAAAGCGGAAATCCAAGCACCTCGTCTGCCCTTCCGAAAATATCAGCCGCTGTCGGATACTGCTCTGCCAGAAGCCTGCCCATTCCCACATACTGCGAGCCTTGCCCGGGAAAAAGAAAAGTCATCTCCGCCATACTATACGAGTAATAACCCGCGCCGATGTGAAACAATCTTTCAGGAGACTTCACCCTTTTTTAGAAGCCCCCCCAACAAACTCGGCGTCAGATAGAGTGGATATAGAACTGCAACTGCGTGAACTTGGTACTTTTTGCTGTCTTTAGAGCCGAAACCAGTTTGTCGTGGAATGATTTGAACTATAGTGAAAGCAAACATGAAAAAGAAACCGATCGCCGAACCTATCATCTCGCCAGAGATTATGGAAATGGCAAAAAAGTCGGTAGAACCCGAACGAACCTCGACAGGAAAAGCTTGTATTGTGTGCGGCAGTTCCAGCACGCCCCTGACCGGACCGCAAACTGCTGACGATGAAGAATTGTGCTGGGTCTGCCGCCGCCTTAAAATCAGCGCGTGGCGTGAAGCTTCGGATCAGCAAGCGTCGGCGCAAGAGTAGCATCGAGCTTATTAGACTGTAGTAGCTGCGGTCGTTCGCCCACTGCGCTTGATACGCGCCGCCAGGCTTTCCGCTAGCCCAATCACCCCCAAACCAATCAGGAAGTGCAGCACGCGAACGATCTCATGAGCGCGTCCTGGCAGAAGTGACCCCATATTCCATCCGAACGCCACCGTCAACAAACCCCATAGGAGCCCTGTCACCACCAGCCCTAGGGTCACCCGTACTTGGAGGGCGAGCAGTGCCAAAGTCCAGAGCAAAACTACTTCCGTAATCCCCAGCCACATGTGAAGCGGAACAAGCGAATACGCCTGCCTCGCCCAAAACAGAAATCCGAGAACAATCAAAACGAGGCCAATCAGTCGAACGGCGTTTTGAAGAAGTATAACAGCAAGTCTCATAATTGATCTCTTCCAACTTACCGGAACTGATAACCGCTTTTGAGCTCGCACCGGAAAACCTGGGTTCCGCTGCGCATAATTTCGAGGTTGCAAGTAGCCCACGATAGTTCATGTTCAGGCCCAAGAGGAAAAACGATGCTGGTCCCGTTGACTTCAGCCTGGATGCTTGGTCCTTCCGCTCCAGAAGGCAGAGTAAAGCTCAACGCCGGTCCGAAGATGGCGGGAACAGATTGCCGGACGACATCGCCATGAACGATACGGCTCACCTCCGCTTCCACGAGAAATGTAGCCGTGTCCGACCAGTTACGCACTGACACCCGAATGGTCGAGCCCGGATCGGAAAGATTGCTCGCTTCAAGGCGGGTAAACGGACAAGGTCCGGCAATGCAGGAAACACGCGCGTTCAGAAACTGGTTGCCGGTTCCTGCTTCGAAAGCGGTGGGACTAACCGTTGCCTTCCATTTCCCGTCCGGTGAGCATACGTCTTTGATTCCGCAAGGGATATTGCCGGTGTTAATGGCCTCAAATGTATCGACCAGCGCTCCTACATTGGTGCTGGTCGTCATTTTTGTCGTGTAGCGAACACGAACGCTCTCCTTTGCGATAGTTGTCAAAGCACCCGGGTTCTCCCGTGATGGCAGGTTGTTTTCCGGCGCCATTCGGGCTATTAAAAGACGGTCAGCGGCAACGTCCGATAATAGAAGCGGCTGATGCCCTTCTGCCTGAAAAGCCAGTGAGATTGTTGGATTTTCTTCCTGCCGAACGGAAAAGGACAAACGGAACAAACCGGAAGGATCAGACCGGGTTTGTAAGCTTTGTCCTCCTACGGTGGCAAGGACGGTTGCATTTGAAATTGCAACTTCTTTCCTTGGATCACGATCTCCGGTTAACACAACGCCCGTAAGAGAGATCAACTTGGGGGCGCGTGGCCGACGCGCCCTAAAAAACAAAAACAGACTCGTGAGACAAACAAGAAGAACACCTATAATCCAAATGATGCCTTTTGCCCTGCTCGTCACTCTTCCCTCCTCCTCGATCCTATGACGGGCAAAATGACGGAACGCTTATCCAGACGCAAGCTGCTGAAGCGAGCGGCAGCAGCTTCGGTGCCGGCCATGATTCTGGCAAGCCCGGTAACAGACCCGCCAAGGGCGCAATCGCCCGAATTCTCAAAAATAGCGCTCTCGCCGGAAGATGACGTGTTTCTTGAAGAACTCGAGCGGGCCAACTTTCTTTTCTTCTGGGAGCAGGCCGACCCTGAAACCGGACTGGTGAAGGATCGGGCCCATGCCCGCGTAAATGACACGGGTGTTGTAGCCAGCATCGCCTCTACCGGCTTCGGCCTGACTGCTCTCTGCATTGGAGCAGAACGCGGTTATATCGCGCCTGCTGAAGCGCACAAGCGTGTCATCACCACTTTACATTTTCTTTGGGAGAAGATGCCCACTCATCGCGGCTTTTTTTATCATTTCGCGAATGTGAAAACTGGCCAACGAGTTTGGGATTCTGAGGTCTCATCCATTGACACGGCCATCCTGCTCTGCGGTATTCTGACCTGCCGCGAGCATTTTCGGAAGCCTGAAATTGTCCGCTTTGCAAACGACATTTTCAACCGTGTTGAATGGACTTGGCTTTCAGAAGATACGCACCTCCTGCCGCACGGATGGTCGCCTGAAACCGGCTTCTTGCCTTATCGTTGGGATTACTACAGCGAACTCATGATGATGTATCTGCTCGGTCTCGGATCATTAACCCATCCCTTACCGGCGGAGGCATGGCACGCTTGGAATCGCGTCACCTTTGAGTACGCAGGCATCCGCTACATCGGGTCATACGCGCCGCTTTTTGTCCATCAATACTCGCAAGCCTGGTTCGATTTCCGGGGTAAGCGCGACGGCTATATCGACTACTTCAAGAATTCCATCCTGGCCACCAAAGTTCATAAGATATTTTGTTTGCAGCTCGGCCGGAAGTTCCCGGACTACAGCGAAGACCTTTGGGGTATTACCGCTTCCGACTCGCAAAACGGCTATGTGGCCTGGGG
>JAFAZU010000024.1 GCA_019239585.1 Acidobacteriaceae bacterium | reverse complement strand
AAGCGATCCAGCAAGGTAGGTTCGGTAGGAATCGAGCCAAAAAGGGTTTGTATAGCCATGCGGGTCATCGCGCAGGAGAAAAAGATTCATCCAGTGCGCTTACGTTTCAGTGTAACTGCCAGCACTCTAGCCCGTTAGGGAGAGTTTACGGCAGTGAGTCCTACGCGAATGAAACTGACCACCTCTATACTGCCTGGAAACTCCCGACTTTTCACTGTGCAAGCCTTGTAAGACGGAAACGTACCAGCCGGAAAAATAAAGTAGCAGTACGCGGCGAGATGGCTTCCACAACGCAAACGGCTTAATACTAAGCACATGAACAGTCGTCCCGCGCCGCTCCCTCGAGCTTCCGTATTAGCGGGCCTGGAAAGCACAGTCTCATCACCTCAGCCGATCTTATTTTCGACGGTCCTTCTGATGGTTGCTCTCTGCATCGGCGTGCTCATACGCTCGGCGGGTCTTTCTTTCCTGAGCGAGTGCTTTCGGCCTGTGCCTGTGTTCGAATGGAGCGGACTGTTAGCCTTAATTGCCGGTCTATTTGGCGCGGTGGCTTTGCACGAAGCAGGGCATTTCTTCGCTGCGCTTGCAAATGATTTTGAAGTAGGCAGCGTAGTGATCGGGCCGTTCCGTGTAGCCCGGCTTGGAACGTCCTGGAAGCTGATTCTGAAAAAACACCGCCCGTTCGAGGCGTCTGTATCCGCATTCCCCCGGACCACTGAGGATTGGCAACGCAGGATGATGACCGTTATTGCCGCTGGACCGGTAGCGACACTCATCACCGGATGCGCCGCCGCTCTCCTGCTTCGTGCTTCGGGAGAGGGAAATCACTGGTTGACATGGCTGCTCCGAGCTTTCGTGCAGGTGAGCTTTTTTATTTTTGTCCTGGGCTTGATTCCGAACAGCAAATCGTCACATGCCCAAAACGATGCGGCTCTTTTCCGTTCGCTTTGGCGCAACGGTTTACAAGCTAACGAGATCTTCCTTTACCATCGGGTTCTCCAGCAGGAAAGAAGCGGGGTTCAACCGCGAGACTACTCAATCGGTTTGATTCAGCTCTTAGCTGACTTTCAGGGCAGCCCTAATTTCATGGGTTTCTTTGCGACAACGCTGGCATCCTGGGCTTTCGATAGCGGCCATATCGAAGAGGGAAACGCTTGGGACGAGCGAGCCCTTGACCTTTGCGTGCGCTGTGGTCCCCACAGCCGCAGCCTTTGTACCGTCAATTCCGCCTGCTTCGACCTCATCTACCGTCAAAGCTCAACAGCGGCAATAGACAAGCTCAACCAGTTAGACCTCAACAGCATCGTTCCGTTACAGTTACAATACCGTGCGCGAGCTGTGGCCTATTTAGCATGGGGGAGCGTGCCCGAGGCCTTAGCAATTATCTCAGCAGCCCGTTTCATGTTGCCTAAGCGCCTTCAAACATCCGGAGCTGAATATTCAATACTAAGTCAGTTACATAGCAAAGCATTGACTCTTTCTGCAAACTAGCCTGACTGCGATCTGAAACCAATCTGACAGTTCGAATATCCAAAATAATGAGAGTGTAAGAGCTCGGATTCGAAACTGAGGGCTATGAAATGACAACGCATACTCATCCAAAGCGTCGTCTCATGATTTTGCTTTCGGTCCCTTTTGCGTTCAGTCTTGTTTTTTTCGCTGTTACCTCGTTGACTCAGCATACCGACGTTGGGTTAGCAAACATACAAGCTCTGTCTTCAAGTATTGTTCGATTACGTTTACTGGTTGCCGAAGTTGAAGCGAGTGAACGTGGTTTCTTGCTGACGGGCGAGGACCGCTACTTTGTTTCCTTTGAACGCGTAAACGCCTCCTTGCAAAGCCGGATTGACTCGTGTTTTCGTCAAAGTGCAGATCAGCCTGCCAATCTGCGGAACGACGTTTCACATCTTGGCGCTCTGGTGCAGCAACGCGCCCTGCTTGCCCGAACAGCCATTGAGGCAAAGCAATCGAGCGGCGGAGACTCTACGATCGCTATTGCGAAGATCGACGTGCCTGAGCAAATCATGGATAAAATTCGCATCACTGTCGATAGGTTGCAGAAACAATTAAATGATGAAGAGTCCAATTACCTGCGCCGTCAGTTTCGTTTGAACTACTTAGCATTTTTGTGCTTTGTT
>JAFAZU010000022.1 GCA_019239585.1 Acidobacteriaceae bacterium | reverse complement strand
AAAAGACCGTAATTCCGGCCATGCTTCAGTGTAGAAATCATGCCAACCATCGTCAAATGTGATCGCTGCTGTCCGGCCATGAAGCGTTCCGCTGTTTAATTGTTCTAATGCTGTAGAAAGAGGCAAAACTTGATAGCCGAAGTCTCGCAAGATTTGGAGTCTCTGGCGAAACAAGCTCCGTGGAATGTAAAGGGCAGGATGCCAAAGATGCTCGTCTGCCTTACTGACTCCGTGGTAACAAAGAATCAATATTTTTTGATTATTTCGCTGAAAATACCTACCGACCCGGAACAACCCAACTGATCGCGTGATTTCGAAAAAAGAGTTCTTTGCGTCAATAGAATACCCTGGTTCTCTCCCCATGATTACCGGTACACACGCCTTTCTTTCGAAGAGGACAAATAAAGTACTGTGCTTAATCCCCGTCTATACCCCGGAGGGTTAACCCATTATCCCCTGCGGACTAATGCTTTCATTTCAGATTAGCTTACCTATGGTGGATTGACAATTTATAACTGTATTACAGTGTTAAGGTTGTCTAAATTGAGTACTAGGGCAAGGCACACACAACCGACCTCGCAGGTACTAGTTCCTTGAGGTGTTTCAAGTTGGTGAATTTTGACTTGATTATTAACTTACACTGACCGTTGCAGTTTCCGTATTTTGCAGATACCAGTCATGGGTGGATCGGATTCCATCGCTTAAAGCGATCTTGTGATGCCAGCCTAATGCGTGCAGTCGACTGACATCCAGCAGCTTTCGCGGCGTGCCATCAGGCTTCGCCGTATCAAATGTGAGCGCTCCTTCAAAACCAACCACCTGTGAAACCAAATGGGCGAGTTCGGCAATAGTGATATCTTCACCAGTACCAACATTGATAATTTCCGCCTCGTTGTAGTGTCGCATAAGGAACACTGCTGCTGACGCCAGATCATCGGCATGCAGAAACTCGCGCTTTGGTCTTCCCGTTCCCCAGATTACTACTTCGGACTGCGATTCAACTTGGGCGTTATGAAACTTACGAATCAGCGCCGGAAGCACATGGGAGTTTTGCAAATCGAAGTTATCGCCTGGACCATAAAGATTGGTGGGCATCAGACTGATGGCATTAAGTCCGTACTGCGCTCGGTACGCCTGGCAAAGCTTGATGCCGGCAATTTTAGCAATGGCATACCACTCGTTGGTTGGCTCCAAAGGCCCAGTTAAAAGGTACTCCTCCTTGATTGGCTGAGGAGCTGACTTCGGATATATACAGGATGAGCCAAGAAACTCCAGCTTTTTCACGCCGTAGCGCCAGGCGGCATCAATGACGTTAAGCTGGATGGCTAAATTATCTCGAATAAAATCTGCAGGGTAGGTTGAGTTTGCGAGGATTCCGCCCACCTTGGCAGCAGCCAGGAAAACATACTCCGGCTGCTGTTGGGCAAACAGGGTTTCCACCGCTTCACGCGACGTCAGATCCGTTTCACTGCGCGAGCGAAGAATCAAATTCTCAAACCCTTCACTACGAAGATGGCGCACAATCGCCGAGCCGACTAAACCGCGATGCCCCGCTACAAAGATTCGGCTATTCCTGTCCATCTACACCCTCGACAGGTCCGCCGCTACAAACTTGTTTTCATGGATGAGGCGTTCGTTTTCTGCCAGCCGGAGATCGGAATCAACCATCATTCGCACGAGTTGCTTGAAGCTCGTTTTCGGTTCCCAATTCAGGGCCGTGCGTGCCTTGGTCGAATCACCCAGAAGATAATCGACTTCCGTAGGTCGGAAATAAGCGGGATCAATTTCGACGTACTTCTCCCAATGGAGATCCAGGCAAGAGAAGGCTTCTTCCAGAAACTCCCTTACTGAGAATGCTTCACCGGTTGCGATCACAAAGTCTCCCGATTGGTGGTGCTGGAGCATTCGCCACATTGCTTCCACATAATCGCCGGCAAAACCCCAGTCACGCCGCGCCTCCAGATTACCGAGGAACAGTTTCTTTTGTAATCCCACCTTGATCCGGCCGGCCGCGCGCGTAATTTTACGCGTGACAAATGTCTCGCCGCGTCGCGGAGATTCGTGATTAAACAAAATGCCGTTAGTAATAAACAGCCCATAGGCTTCCCGGTAATTGATGCCATACCAGTGAGCAGCCACTTTGGAAACCGCATAAGGGCTGCGCGGATAGAAGGGCGTGGCCTCACTTTGCGGTGGCTTGGCAGCGCCGAACATTTCGGAAGACCCAGCCTGGTAGAAACGAACCTGTCGTCCCGTATGGTGTACATGATCCCGCATGCAATCCAGTAAGCGCAACGTTCCCATCGCATCGGCATCGGCCGTATATTCGGGATTTTCGAACGATACTTTTACATGCGATTGCGCACCCAGGTTGTAAATCTCGTCGGGCAAAGCTGCTTCGACAACGCGCCGCAGCCCGGTGGAGTCAGAAAGATCCGCGTAGTGTAAAACTAATCTCCGGCCCGCTTCATGCGGATCCTGGTAAATGTGATCAATGCGAGCTGTATTAAAGCTCGAACTTCTGCGCACGATTCCATGCACCGTGTAGCCCTTCGAGAGCAAAAGCTCGCTCAAATAGGACCCATCCTGTCCCGTAATTCCTGTAATCAATGCCGATTTTGACAACTCGCCTCCCAATACTTCCATCCGCACCCCCAAAGGTATCGGTCGGTGCGGTTGTTTAACGGATAACACATTTACCAGCTATTGGCGAGTTAAATTAGAACTCTTAGTCAGCAATATTACTGAGTTTCCATCCATTTAAGGCAAAACCTAGGCCTGTATTCACTATCTGATTTGCGAATCAAAACGATAAAACCCGGTTGCGTACGCGCCCGCTTCGCAAGGTGCGTTAATCTTTGTAGGAGCATCAACAAAAAGGCCCCAAAATCCAGCGCTCTATCCCGTGACCGTGCCGAAGTAGTTCCAGAACAGTAATAAACAATGCCAGGATCACCAGAACAAGAGAAATTCCCCGCTGTAAACGTAGCAACGCTGAACTGATCCATGGATCAACAGATACCGCGATTTCGCGTCCCTTATCGAAGTGCGTGCAGCGTGATTTAATCTGACACCTGTTGCAGGTATGAGCCGGTGCGCGATACCGGACAATGTTCCGCTCGTGATCAGCTTCGGCCTGTATGAGAGCAACACCAA
>JAFAZU010000014.1 GCA_019239585.1 Acidobacteriaceae bacterium | reverse complement strand
CGCCGGTGTCGATGGAACTTTGCAGGAAGTGGATGTCGAGGTGGGGCAGCGTGTTCCGGCAGGTACGTTAATAGCAAAAGTAGCCGATCCCACAAAGCTGAAAGCGGTGCTGCAAATTCCGGAAACGCAGATGAAAGATGTGCGGGTTGGGCAAGAAGCGTCGATTGACACGCGCAACGGCATTATTCCGGGCCGGGTGATTCGGATTGATCCTGCCGCACAGAACGGCACAGTGGGCGTGGATGTAGCCCTATTGGGAGATCTGCCCCAAGGCGCGCGGCCAGAGTTAAGCGTGGACGGCACGATTGAAATTGAGCGAGTAAATGATGTCGTCTATGTGGACCGGCCCGTATCCGGTGAGCCGGACGCAACCATCGGCCTCTTTAAGGTTGACCCGGACGGCAAGGGCGCTAGCCGAGTTAATGTTAAGCTGGGCCGCGCGTCCGTCAATACGATTGAAGTGCGGGACGGCTTAAAAGTCGGGGACCAGGTTATTCTTTCCGATATGTCGCAATACGATTCATACTCGCGAATTCGTTTGAACCGATAACAGAGATCATACGTAGTAATCAAAAGCATGAAAGGTAGGAACTAAAGAGAATGACTGCTGCCGAGCCACTGATTCACCTGGAAGGTGTAACCAAGGTATTTGTCACTGACGAGGTGGAAACACATGCCCTTTCCGGCGTCCACATCGACATTCAACGGGGTGAGTACGTTTCCATCTCCGGGCCGTCCGGTTGCGGAAAGTCCACACTGCTGGCAATTCTAGGGCTGCTTGACTCGCCTTCCTCCGGCACCTATATTTTGAACGGCAAGCCGGTCCAGAGCCTTAAACTTTCGGAGCGCGCCCGCATCCGCAACCGTGAGATTGGATTCATCTTTCAAGCGTTCAACCTGATTGGCGATCTTAACGTCTACGAAAATGTCGAGCTGCCGTTGACATATCGCGGAATGGGTTCCGCTGATCGTAAAAAGAAAGTACACGAGGCGCTGGAGCGTGTCGGTATGTCGCATCGCATCAAGCACTACCCATCACAACTGTCGGGCGGTCAGCAACAGCGTGTTGCCGTCGCCAGAGCGCTAGCCGGCGATCCCTCGATCCTGCTCGCCGACGAGCCGACGGGAAATCTGGACTCGCAAAACGGCGAACAGGTGATGGATCTGCTGCGCGAACTGCACCGGGGCGGCGCAACCATTTGCATGGTGACGCACGATCCCCGATATGCCCGCTATGCGGATCGCTCCATTCACTTGTTCGACGGTCGTGTTGTTGAGGAAAATATGGAGGTGAGCGTGTGACTTGTAAGCACATTGACATTCTTGCCGTTGCGATCTTGTTGTTGGCTATGGCGCTGCTCTCCGTCGCGCGCTACACTCCTCTTGTCGCCATTGCTCGTAATCGGATCGCTGCTGAACGGTTATTCCATCACCCCTCTGTGACGGTGCCGAAACCGCCGCGCCTGACGCTCAGCTTCAACTAGCGCCTATGTCCTGCCGCCGCGCTCGACACGCTAGAATGAAGTCGCTCCGTTGGTCATCACTTCATGATTTCTTTGCGTAATGTTGAAAAGTTCTTCGAACACGGTCCTACCAAAACATTTGTGCTGCGCCGTGTCAATCTGGATATTAAAGAAGGCGAGTTTATCTCGATTATGGGGCCATCCGGGGCAGGGAAATCAACGCTGCTCCATCTGCTCGGTATGCACGATACAGCCTGGAGCGGCGAATACTATTTTCTGGATCATGCCGTCCATAGAATGAGCAAAAAAGATCGTTCCGAGCTTTACAAGAGATACATTGGGTTTGTTTTCCAGAGCTATCACTTGCTGGATTCACTGACCGTTTACGAGAACCTTGATATTCCGCTTTCTTACCGCAACATCAAGAAGTCGGAACGGCAAAGTATCGTTTGCGATGCTCTCGACCGCTTTAATATGGTCGGCAAAAAGGATCTGTATCCCAATCAATTGTCAGGCGGCCAGCAACAACTGGTTGGAATTGCGCGCGCTATGATCGCCAGTCCCAAGCTGATCCTGGCTGACGAGCCGACCGGGAATCTGCACTCCAGCCAAGGTAAAGACATTATGGATATGTTCAAGAAACTCAATGATGAGGGCGTGACTATCGTCCAGGTTACTCATAACGAGAGAAATGCCGAGTACGGTAATCGAATTATTCACATTGAGGATGGCTGGATCGCCAAAAACTAAGGACTGCGGCAGCGCACTCACGCTATGACCATTGTGCCCTCGCAGCAACGGATTCTGATTGTTGACGATCAACCTGACGTGCTCGAAGCCTTGCGTCTGCTGCTCAAACGTAACGGCTACAAAATAGAATCTGCCGAATTGCCACGGCAGGCGCTGGGAATGATTGAAAATCGTGATTACGATTTAGCCATCATCGATTTGAATTACACGCGCGACACGACATCCGGCCAGGAAGGTTTGGAACTGCTGGCGAAGATTCAGGCTGCGGATGCCATATTACCGGTCATCGTCATGACGGCTTGGGGCAGCGTTGATCTGGCGGTGGAAGCCATGCGCCGGGGCGCCCGCGATTTTGTGCAAAAGCCTTGGGAAAACGAACGGCTGTCCACTATTGTGCGGACGCAGTTAGAACTGAGCCAGGCGATTCGGCGGGGGCATCGTCTGGAGCTGGAGAATCAGCTTTTACGCGGCGACAATCTGCCGACAGTGATTGCACACTCTCCGGTCATGCAGCCTGTACTCGATCTGGTCTCGCGGGTTGGTCCCTCGGATGCAAACGTTCTGATAACCGGCGAACCCGGCACAGGTAAGGAAGTGATTGCCCGCACGCTGCACGCGATTTCCGGCCGTTCCGGTAAGCCGATGGTGACGGTGAACGCAGGCGGGCTAGCGGAGGGCGTCTTTGAAAGTGAACTCTTCGGCCACGTTAAGGGAGCATTCACCGACGCCAAAATAGACCGCGTGGGCCGCTTCGAGTTGGCGGATACGGGAACGCTGTTCCTGGATGAGATCGCCAATGTGCCGATGAACCTGCAAACCAAGCTGCTGAGGGTCCTGGAAACGGGAGAGATGGAGCGGGTCGGCTCTTCGAAGACGAAAAAGGTCGATGCGCGCGTCATCTCCGCCACGAACGCAAACTTGGGTGCTGAAGTGGAGAATGGACGCTTTCGTCAGGATCTCCTGTTTCGCCTCAACACGATTGAGATCCACCTTCCACCGTTGCGCGAGCGGCGGGAAGACATTGGGCCATTGGCCATGCATTTCCTGGGCGTCCATGCGCGCCGTTATCGCAAGAGCATTACGGGATTTGACTGCAACAGCCTACAAGCGATGCACGACCACCCTTGGCAGGGCAACGTCCGGGAATTGAATCACGTTGTGGAACGCGCTGTGCTCATGGCGGGTGACAATATGATTAAGGTCAGCGACTTGGCGCTGCGTCCCGGCACGGGAGCTTCACCGCGATTGGAAGATATGAGCTTGGAAGATGTGGAAGAGTTTTTGATTAAGAAGGCTCTTTCCCGCTTCGGCGGCAACGTCAGCCACGCTGCCAGCGCGTTAGGCTTAAGCCGCAGCGCCCTGTACCGCCGCTTGCAGCGTTTTGGGATGTGAAGTTCAGGCTGAGTCACGAATCTCGTATTTTGCTCTTCGCCTTGGCTGGAGGCTTTCCTGCGGTTCTCCTTTGCATTATCCTGCTGGCCACCGGTGGTTTTCCACCCAGAACACAATGGACGCTTGACTTGTTGGTTGTGCTGTGTTGGCTCGGCTTCTGTTCCGCAGCCCGTGGCCGGGTGACGGGACCGCTCCGAACCATTGCCAACCTGCTGGAAGCGATGCGCGAAGGGGATTACTCGATACGCGGACGCGTTGAGAATCCCGAGGAGCCAATGGGAGAAGTTATGCAGCAGGTAAACGCCATGGCGGAAACTCTGCGGCATCAACGGCTGGGCGCGCTGGAAGCAACCGCTCTGCTTCAGAAAGTAATGGAAGAGATCGATGTGGCGGCATTTGCTTTTGATCCCAAGCAGTCCCTGCGCTTGGTGAATCGCGCGGGCGAGCGATTATTAGCCCAGCCAGCCGAGCGTTTATTGGCGCGTGATGCTACATCGCTCGGACTCGGAGAGTATTTAACGGGTGGGCCGGAGCAAACGATTCAAAGGAGCTTTCCCGGCGGCAGTGGGCGCTGGGGAATCCGGCGCAGTCAGTTTCGGGAAGGAGGCGTGCCGCATCAGCTTTTAGTGGTTGCGGACCTGACCCGGCCTCTGCGGGAGCAAGAGCTACAGGCCTGGCAGCGTCTGGTACGGGTTCTGGGACACGAGTTAAATAATTCGCTTACGCCCATCAAATCCATCGCACAAAGCTTAGAGCAGATTGTTAAAAGTGAGCCATGCCCGGACGATTGGGCCGAAGATATGGCTCGCGGCTTGAATGTCATCGCAACCCGGTCGGAGTCGCTCAGCCGCTTCATGAGTTCTTATGCCCAGCTTGCCAAACTGCCGCCTCCCCGCTTAGGAAACGTCGAGATCAATGCGTTGCTGCGGAGAGTCACGCAACTCGAAACACGTATGCAGGTACTTTTTGAAGAGCTTCCGCCGCTCACGGTACAAGGTGATGCCGACCAATTGGAACAGGCGCTCATTAACTTGATTCGGAATTCAGTTGATGCCGCGCAGGAAACTGGGGGACGCGTGTTTATTAAACACATCCGACAGGGCAACGCGGTTGAAATTGTTATTCGGGACGAAGGACCTGGCCTGTCTAACACTGCTAATTTGTTTGTACCGTTCTTTACCACAAAGCGGGGCGGATCAGGCATTGGCTTAGTGCTAAGCCGCCAAATTGCGGAAGCTCACAACGGTTCCTTGACGCTGCGGAACGCACCGGACGGACCCGGCTGCGAAGCTAAACTTGTGTTGCCGGTTCAATGAGTGCAGGAATGCAGAGCCGCTGCGCTTTCTTGTGAACTATCGGCGTGGTAAGAACTACGGACGAGCGGGCCGGCCTCTACGTGCGCAAATTCCATTTGGAGCCCTGCTTGTTTATACTCGTTGAACTCCGACTGAGGAATATAACGCAAGATGGGCAGGTGCTTCGGCGAGGGGCGAAGATATTGGCCCAGCGTCAGAATATCGACGTGGTGATCCCGAAGATCGCGCATCACCTGTAACACTTCTTCGGGTGTCTCACCCAAGCCCAGCATCAAACCGGATTTGGTGGGAATATGCGGACGGACCTGCTTGGCGTAGCGAAGCATATCGAGCGAACGTTCATAGCGTGCGCCCATGCGCACCTGTCGGTACAAACGCGGCACCGTTTCTGTATTATGATTCAGCACGTCAGGATGCGCGTTCATGACAAGGTCCATTGCCGGATGGGAGCCTTGAAAATCAGGCACCAGCACTTCCACTTTGCAGTCGGGAATATGCTGCCGGATCGCTTCAATCGTTAAAGCAAACAGTTCAGCGCCCCCGTCTTTGCGGTCATCGCGATTTACGCTAGTAATCACCGCATACTTCAGGCCAAGAAAAGCGCAAGCTTCCGCCACGCGGCGCGGCTCGTCGTAATCAACCGGCAGCGGAGCGCCTTTCCCTACCGCGCAAAAACCGCAGCGCCGGGTACAGACATTTCCAAGAATCATGAACGTGGCCGTGCGCCGGTTCCAGCACTCCCCCACATTCGGGCAAGCCGCGCTTTCACAAACCGTATGAAGCTGCAG
>JAFAZU010000538.1 GCA_019239585.1 Acidobacteriaceae bacterium | reverse complement strand
TTCTTTTCTATGTTGTACTAAGAATAGATGTCAATGCCGTGGTCAAAGTCAACGGGAAACCTTCCAGAAGTTGATTCTGTTGAAGAATGCAACTCGCTGATGCAGCGAGAGTTAGTGATTCTGTTTAAGCATAGCCCCACATGCCCGGTAAGTTGGATGGCGCATCGTGAGGTGATGCAGCTTCGCACCGAGCAGCCCCATTTGCCGCTTTACTTGATTTCCGTGCGGCGGAGACGAGATGTGGCCCGGTTTATCGAGGAGCGCACGGGTATTCCTCATGAGTCGCCCCAAGTCATTGTTTTACGCAGCGGAGCCGTTGTGGCATCCGCTTCTCATGATGATGTAACTGCCTCAGCCATCATGGAATTTACCAACAGTCACAACGGCGCGGAACTGAACGGCAGGATACCGGTATCGGAAAAAATAGCGTAGAGCAGACCGCCATCACGCTGTCGCCTTTGTCGTTTTCGGCCAATTTGTTACGAGCCAACGTTCAAATGTCATCAGCGCGGGGTGCTGCTCGCGAACGGCATTAATATCGACGTGATAGCCATCCGCTTCAAACCACCGGTACATCACCGTCAATTCATGTCCGGCAGCCTTTTCGAACTCATCCCACGGTATTTGAACATACTTTATGTCACGTCCTGCGGCGCGGCCCAGCGCCTGCGCAATTTGCTCCATGGAAAGCTCATCTCCGGCCAACTCATAAGCTTTGCCGTTCCAGTTTCCTGCGTGTTCGAAAGCTTTGGCGACGAATGCGCCAATATCATCCACCGCAATCATCTGGAGGCGGGTTTCGGGCTTGAGCGGCAGGACGAGAGTTCCCGCTTCAATCCTGTCTTTTTCGCCCAGCCAGTTTTCCATAAAAAAGACTGGACGGAAAATTGTGTAGGGGAGACCTGAATTGCGAAGATGCTCTTCAATTCTACCCTTGCTGTCAAAATGCGGAATGCCGGTATCGGCATCAGCGCCGGCTACAGAACTGTAGACGAAGTGACTGATCTCCTCGCGATTGGCGGCATCAATCAAGTGGTTGCCTTGCCGAATCTCTTCCTCTTGATTATCTGTAAAGGGTTGGACAGAGTACACGCCGTAAACGTCATCGAGCGCGCGTTCCAGCGATGCCAGATCGTCCAGATCGGCGCTGACCGGTTCCACTCCGGGAATCATCAGGGTACGCACTTTTGGGCTATTTGCGTCCCGCGTTAGCGCACGGACAGGAAAGTGCTTTTCGCGCAAATGACGCAGGACTGCTCCGCCCTGGTGACCGGTAGCGCCAGTGACAGCAATTGTTCGATCTTTGTTATGAGCCATGAATAGACTTTATCCTGGGTGTTCGGCGCGCAAACCGGCGGGATCGTTTCCTGATACTTTGAAGTAATGCTGACCACTACGAGCAAACGTATAGCCGCTCCGAGGCGCTTACTGTATGGACCAGGTCCCTCAGCCGTCGAGCCTCGGGCGTATGAGGCCATGAAGGAACCGGTGCTGGGTATTCGTGATCCTTACTTCCTGGAGGTTATGAATGAGGTCCGCGCCGGCTTGCGCGAGGTATTCGGAACTGCCAACCGGATGACGTTCACCGTTCCGGCCAGCGGAAGCGGCGCGATGGAGACGGCGGTGGCTAACTTTGTTCAGCCTGGATCGAAGTTCGCTGTGTTCGCGGCAGGAGTCTTTGCTGACCGGATCACAATTATGGGCCAACGGCAGCGCGCTAAGGTAGTGCGGCTGGAAAAGACATGGGGCGAAGTATTCACCGCTGAAGAAGCCGAAGCATTCATCGAGCGTGAGCAGCCGGATGTAATCGCCTTTGTGCAGGCCGAAACCTCAACCGGGGCTTACCAGTCAGGACGCGCAATTGTACCGGCGGCGCACAAAGCCGGTGCGCTGGTCATCGCCGATACGGTCACTTCCCTCGGCGCCATGCCGGTCGAGTTGGATGCGATTGGTATCGACGTCACCTTCAGTTGCTCGCAAAAGGGCCTGAGCTGCCCCGCCGGTTTGTCGCCGATTTCGATTTCGCCCTCAGCTTTTGAAAAGCTCCAGGAGAGGAAAGAGGAGTTGTTCACCTGGTATCTCGATTTGCGCTTGATGTCGAAGTATTTCGAGCCGCCGCACGTTTATCATCACACGCCCTCGCCGCCCCTCTACTATGCGATGCATGGGGCATTAGGGGCAATTGAGGAAGAAGGACTGAGAAATCGGTGGGACCGGCACAAACGAGCAGGCGAGCGGCTGATTAATGGGTTGATGAAGCTCGGCTTTGAGCCTTTGGTGAAACAGGCGGAACACCGGATCTGGCATCTCACAACCGTAAAACCGCCGGAAGGGGTCGATGAAGCACAGTTTCGGCAGAAGCTTCTCGACAAATTCAACATTGAAATCGCGGGCGGATTGGGCCAGTTGACGGGCAAGATTCTCCGGATCGGAACTATGGGTCCGCTAGCAACAGACGAGAACGTCCATTTCCTGACCGAAGCAATGGCAGCTTGTCTCTAAGGGCCGGACATGTCATCGGATTTCATCGTCCAGGTCGGCCATCACCAGCTTCAATTATTGAAAGGCGATATTACTGCAATTACCGTGGATGCGATTGTCAATGCAGCGAACTCGCAACTGGCGGGCGGCGGCGGCGTAGATGGAGCGATACACCGAACGGGCGGTCCGGAAATCATGGCCGAACTCCATGTCGTTCGTAGTCGCATTGGATACTGCGAAACAGGAAGCGCGGTTGTGACGGGAGCTGGACGCTTGCCGGCGAAATACGTGTTTCATGCAGTAGGCCCAATCTACCGCGACGGCAATCACGGCGAAGCGGCGACGCTGCAGTCTTGTTATACGACTTGCCTGAAGCTGGCGGCTGAACACGAGGTAAAAACCATCAGTTTTCCTTCGATCAGCACGGGCGTCTATGGCTACCCCGTTGAGGAAGCAGCAGCGATCGCCGTTCGCGTAACAGCCGAGTGGCTGCGTGAGCATAGCGGGCCTGTGCGAGTGATTAAGCTGGTGCAGTTCAGCGACAGGGATCATGAAATTTATAGAAGATTCGCACAAAAGTTGCGGGACGGTTTCGCAACGGGTACACACAGCTAAAATATAGGTGCTGCATGCAAGTTTTAGAAGCTGGACGGGACAAGTATCTCCTGCTGGAAATAGAACCGGAGTCGGTGGCGAACATTGCGCGCCAGGCCGGATTTGAGGTAAAGATCGATGATGGAAGCCGGGTCATGTCGCTGGAGCTATCAGCTTCCGAACGGCAAGTTCCGTTGTTGTTGTTCGACGCTGCTGATCCAGGCAACCTCGGCTGGTTTTCACGCTGCCAGTTCTACGTGGACGGGAAGTCCGGCGCGGTTCTGCAAACGCCGCTATCGCTAGGAAATCAGCGTGACAGAAGCGGACGCCCGATTCCAAACGCAGTCCGGGTACAGATTGCTAAGGAACTACCGGGAACCTTCCGCATGCCGGGTCGCCAGCCGATTAATGAGCAGGTCGTCTATGCGGTGTTTTTCAACTTGCTTAATGCGCTCCTCAACACCGGCGTTGGCGTCTGCGGCGGACCAACTGTGAAGCCGCTAGCCGGACGCAGTGAAAATATTGGACCGAGGAATTAAGGCATAAGAATTTGGCCCAACAATCTCTTGGCGGGTTGGCCTGTGGCCACTTCTTAAAGAAATCCGGTTCAACAGTTTACTTATGATCGCTGCTTGTCTTCTAACGCCTTGATGCGTTTGTTCATTTCGGCAATTTGCCGATCCTTGGCTTCTAGGGCCTAGTCAATTCTTTCCGCCCCGGGTGTCCATGCGCGCCGCCCATCGGCTGCCGTTTTGAATCAGTCCGGCTTGGCGGTCCAGGCGAGCAGCCTGATTATCAAAGCGGGTTATTATTTCATCACGGAAACTTGTAATCTCGGCCTTGAGGCTTTCCGTCAGATCGACAACTAATTTTTCTAGATTCTGATTAGGATCTGCCCCTGAATTCACCTGTTCTTATGATCTCTCACTTTGTGATACAGCGCCGACCTCCCTTTTAGCCTCCTCCACGTTGCTTTCGATCTCCTGCTGGTACTGCTGCAGAAGCTCCGGCGAGGAGGCTTCGAAGCGCATGACCAAAACAGGTTGAGTATTTGATGCGCGGACTAGACCCCAACCATCTTTGAACGGCAC
>JAFAZU010000057.1 GCA_019239585.1 Acidobacteriaceae bacterium | reverse complement strand
ATACTGCTATTGGTATGTTTCTGACCTTTGTTTTGCCCTTTGTCCGGACTACCCGGCCCGTTTCCGCTTCCCTGGCTACCGGCAGCTACTCCGCCGTTTTCGCCGGTATCGCTGTTCTCTTTCGTATGCGCGCCTTCCAGAATCTGCTGCGCAGGCCGGAACGATGCGATGTAGGTTACTAAGTCCGACACATCCTGATCACTTAACGCGTGGCCAGCATTGAGAGTCATGTAGTTGGGCATAGGCATTGGTTTCCGTATATCGGGCCGCCCGATCACAATAGAGGTCCGGACATTCTGGTTGCTTGCCAGTTGCAGGTAGGTCGCGTTGATAATCACGCCGACCGGCGCTCCCGGACCATGACACATGAAGCAACCACGAGCAAACAGCTTTTTGCCTCTTGCGGCGTCTCCCGCATTAGCATCTGCGCTGTAGGCGGGCAGGGTCGTGCCGCGCAGATCCGGTTTCGGGTTCGCCCAGCCATCTTTGATACCGCTGACCAATACGTCAATCTGCTTCTCGGAAAGCGGACCACCCTGGCTTTGTGCCCAGGCCGGCATGGCTGTTCCCGGACGGCCATAGGTCAAAACTTTTTTGATTTCCTCGCGGGGAATAAAGGCCACGTACAGTGGGTCGTTCAGAATCCGCCCCGGACCGTGTCGACCGTTGTTTCCGTGGCAACCTGCGCAATTCTGAGAAAACAGCGTCGGAAAATCAGTCGCCTTTTCAGGATCTACTTCTTCCAGCGACGGCTTTCCATAAGGGTGACATCCCGACAGTGTGAGCGCCATCAGGCAAATACCCGGAATCAGCGCGACTCTATAACTGCCCGATCTCATTTTTTGTCTTCCTCATACCCGGTCCCGTGGCCGCGCATTCCCGGAGCTTCGACAAAAAGCCGGTCGGCGAGGGACCAGTTTTGCATTGTGCTGATGCTTGTGCTGCGCGCAATCACGAATCCACCGACCAAGCCGAATCCAAGCTGGCACGCTACAAACCACGGCCAACTGATCCGCTCATTCAACACAGGATTGATCAAGTTCAAAACGGTGGCCACCAGCCCGCTCCAAAACAAAGGCATCAAAATACCGGCCCAGAAGGGAGCATACTTCGGGAACATCGGAAGCAGAACGGCATAGACGATACCCACCATGATAGAAATTCCTACATGGCCCACCAGCGCGGCAATAAAGGCCAGTCCATTAAATTGCCGTAACTGTTCCATACTCGCGTTGCCCATATTCGGGATCACTGTACCGGCCAGCAGATTGACGGGATACCAGATACTGTGCTGCGCAATGAGGCCGTATAAGCAAGCCAGCGCCGCCATAGCGGCTCCGCCCGCCAAGCCTCCCCAAAGGCCGGCTGAATATGGATGGATTTCTGCCGGGACCAGTTCGCGATGTTTTCCTTCACCAGGCTGTAGCGACACAACAGAGCGCGCTTCCACGAGAATCGGCGCAGGCCGTAAGACTGGATCTACCGGCACTTCTTCGTGCTCTTCGTGCGGAATCACATTCCCCCACCAGCCGATAGCGCCGCGTGCCCCCACCATCAGTCCTACGAGGCTTACCACCCAATGAGTCACTAATCCGGCACCCATCAATGTGATTCCGAATGCCATGACGATGGGCCAGAACGTGGGCGCAGGCAGTTGGATAAATCCTTCCTTGGTGTGCTCGCCCGCTTCGCCATGATGTGTCTCGTGTGCCATTACACCCTCCTATCTGCCGATCAGATACACCACCGAAAAAACCACGACCCAGATGGCATCGACAAAGTGCCAATACCAGGACAGGAACATCACGCGCCGCTCCTGGGTTTGGATCGGAAATCCGAAAAGAGTGACCAGCATGACCAGTATTAGAAAGAACAGGCCCACAATGACGTGACTGGCATGCAGCCCTACCAAAGAGTAGTAAGTGGTTCCAAACAAGTTCGTGCTGATCGTGAGGTTCTCTTTGTAGATCAGGTGATACCACTCAATGCCCGTTCCGGTGATGAATTCGACGCCTAGCAGAATCGTAAGCAGCCACCACAACTTGAATCCACTCAGGTTATGTCTCGCCAATGCGCGCTCGGCCATCACAATCGTCGCGCTGCTTGAAAACAGGCAGATGGTGGAGAAAATGGGGATTTCCAGAACATCTTTCGGCTGTGGACCGTTCGGGCTTTTGCCCATGTAAACCAGATACGCCACGACAAAGATGGTGAAGAGCGCCGTTTCC
>JAFAZU010000481.1 GCA_019239585.1 Acidobacteriaceae bacterium | reverse complement strand
ACGGTCCAAGCCCGCGCGGGCCATCGCCCATCCCGTGAGCGAATGGGTGATGTTATCCATTCCGGTGGCTCAGGCGCAAGCAGGAACAGCCATCAGGGATTGCTCGCGCGCGTAATACTGCGGCGGAACCAGCAGCGTTAAAGCGTCAGGTATGATTTCAGCGGTCACCGGCAGCACCCCGGCCAACTCGCCGTCCACCTGCACATAGACAGGCTCGCCGGAAGGCCGTTGACAGGTTACAGTTCTTCCAGACAACACGGTGCAGCCGTTCATACGCGCCGCCTGACCGAGTGTGACGCCCACCAGATAAGGCAGATAGCTCGCGGCCCTGGTGCCGCGAAACAGCACCACTTCAAAGTCGTTGCGAAACAGCGATGCGCCGCGCGCGATTTCGAGGTCGCCCCCATAATTTCTGACCCGGCTGATGAGCGCGAAACTGGCTCCATAACTCTTGCCGTCCACGACAACTTCGAACTCCGGCAGAGTTCGCAGCACTTGGGCAAATCCGCAAAGATAGTAGGCAAGTTTGCCGGCAGCGGCTTTCAGGTCCAGGTTTAAGCGGGAAATGATTTCGGCATCCAGACCGGCCCCTGCCATGCAAACAAACCCGCGCTGTTTGGGCGAGTCAAATCGCAAGCCTCCAATGGCCATGCGATGTCCCTTGAGTTGGCGGACTAAAGAAGCCGCACGCTCCATATGAATGGGTAAACGCATTTCCCGCGCCAACACATTAGCCGTTCCGCCGGGGAGAATCGCCAAGGGAACTCTCGAATGCAGCATTCCATTAGCGACTTCGTTAATTGTTCCGTCGCCTCCGGCGGCAAGTATTAGGTCGCAGCCGTTTTCGATTTGTTCTCGCGCCTGAGCCGAAGCGCTGCCTGGAGCAGTGGTCGGCACCAGACACGTTTGGATATCTTGACGGGCCAGAGCAGCCAGGGAACGCTCCAAAAGATGTCGCCGGCGCGAGAGCCCTCGGGCGATTGGGTTGTAGATGATAGCAGCGCGTTTCGCGTGGAAGGATTCCAAGTTCACTATTTTGACATCCTCGCAAGTAAGCCGGGGAGGTTTTGACGGCAGCGCTAATGCCGTCGTGCCTCGCGCTGAAGTCCCTCATGGAGCAACATTTTGAGAAGTGTTTGATAGCCGATACCTTTGCGTTCTGCAATTCTTCGAGCTTCTACTAAGTCAGTTTCAGGCACCCGCAGCGCAATTTGAATGCTGTTCTTCCGGTTTAAGCTGGCTACCAAGGGCGAGCCCTTTGGTTTTGCTTTTCTCGCTTCCAACTTAGCGGATCCCTGCTTGACAAGCTCACGGCCTTCACGACTAGCCCACCAATCGGCCTCTTCACTTTCGCTCTTAAACACTGGCATGTTCACTTTTAATTTCTTCATCGGCTCATTCTCCCTGCATTCGCCTCTCTAGGTACTCCCGTTTCTGCCCAGCATCGAGATCATAAGCAGTGATAACACGAATCGCTTTCTGACGTTCCGTAATCACAATGGCGAGCAGGCGCCCTTTGTTGGTCTCGCCATAGTAAACGTAACGGAGTTCTCCTCGGACCTCCTGCTCATAAATGAGAATCGGATCGTTCGATAGCGCTGCTTCAACTTCCTCGCGTTTGATCCGATGCTTTCGAACCTTGCGCAGATTGTTCTCATCCCAATCGAACATTCGTCTCTTCTATTGTATATGCAATGCATATTCAAGAGTTTAAACCCGCAAACGCAAATAATACGTTTTTCCTGCTATGATTGTCTGCGCCTTCGGTATGCTAATTGGCAGTGCGAAGTGTATCTCTTTACCTCATTTTTCTCGCGATAGGCGGAACTCTCTCCTTAGCGGCGGACGATCCGGCCCATGCCGCAGGCATGAATGGAACAATCCTTTCTCAGATCCCGCAGCGGATCAAACATTTCATTGATGAAGGGACGGTTGCAGGTGCTGTCACGCTTGTCGCTCATGATCATGACGCCGTTGACTTTGATGCCCTCGGCATGGCGGATATTGAGGCGGGCCGTCCCATGAAGAAGGACACCATTTTCCAGATTATGTCCATGACCAAGCCCGTTACCGCGATCGGCATCATGATGCTGGCCGAAGAGGGAAAACTTGCGCTGCGCGATCCCGTCGAG
>JAFAZU010000440.1 GCA_019239585.1 Acidobacteriaceae bacterium | reverse complement strand
TCGTGAGACTGTTGATACTGATTGACAACGGACGTTTTCGGATCATTGCCCATGCGCGCCGTTCCCAGTTCATGAATCGACCAGCCCTCCGGCAGTTCCTTGTCTGAAGTTGATAAAACTTCGAACTTGGCGGCCTCGAACATCTCGCGGCCGGCAACGGCCATTTCCTTCACCATCTTCAGCTCGTTCTCGCCGAACTTGTAGCTGAAGCGGAGAACCGGAATTCCCCATGCATCCTTTACCTGGGGATCGATGCTGACAGAGTTCTCATAACGCGCCAGCACTTCGCCGAAACCACCCATCGAAATCATCGCACCCGCATAGTCGCGGACACGCTTCTTGTACTCTTCCCCAAAGCCCGGCGTATCAAAAGCCGTGCCGGGGACCATGCCGCAACCGCTTCCGCCCTCAAAGCCGTAGCCGCGCAGGAAGTTTTCTTTTTTACTGCCCAGGTTTTGAAAGCGCGGAATGTAGAATCCGCCCGGGCGTCCATCATCCAGCGTGCGCGGCTTTCCGACCAGTTCCGGCATGAAACCGTCAACCGACGGCCCCATAATGTGCTCGCAGAAGTAATGCCCCACAGCGCCGCTGGAGTTGCCAATACCGTTCGGATGCTGGCTTGATTTCGAAAGCAGCATTAAGCGCGTTGATTCCAGCGTGGAAGCCGCAAGAATAACAGCTTTTGCCTTCGCCTGATAGCTCTTCTTCGAGTCGCTGTCAAGAAACGAAACTCCGGTCGCTTTGCCGGTATTCGGATCTACCGTCACCTCATACACAGTAGAATTCACGCGCAGGGTAAGATTGCCCGTGTCCATCGCGGGGCGGATCAAGCCCGTAGGCGAATCGAACGCGGCGTGGATATCACAACCGCCTACATGCCGGTTGCACGCACCCCGGCCATAACAGCGGCTGCGATATTTATTGTGCTTTAAACCATCCGTGGTCACGCCCGCGCGATACGGAGTCAACGTGCGATCCATGCCCTTCAGCGTGTTTCGCAGGTGCAATTCCGACTTGGTCAGCTTGACGGGCCGCTGGAACTTGCCGTCGGGCAGCCAGGGCAGGTTTTCGGGATGCCCTGAAACGCCCAGGTACTCGTCAACACGGTCATAGTAAGGTGCAACATCCGCGTACGAAATGGGCCAGTCTTCCCCGAATCCGTCGCGGCTCTTGGCTTTAAAATCATAATCGGACAAACGCAGCGCCAGTCGTCCCCAGATGGTCGTCTTACCGCCCAGCGTGCGGGCGCGGACCCAAGCGTAGCGAGTTCCGGTGTACGGATTGTCTTTTTCGTTTACAACAAGGGTTTTGCTGTAATCCGTGCCGCCCCAATTCTGCACATACGATTGAACCTGGGTATAAGGCGAGTTTTGTGCATAAGGCGATTGCCGGAACGTGTACTCATTCGTGGTCAGCGCATGGTAATCCGGCGGCATTTTACCGCGACGTGGATGATCATAGGGCCATTCCATGGAGTGAAGAATTTTGCCCGTATCCTGATTCTTCCCGGCTTCCAGCAGGAGAACTTTCATGCCCTTGGACGTCAGCGCGTAGGCTGCCATGCCGCCCGCCGCTCCAGAGCCCACCACCACGGCATCGTATGTGGTCTGCAGGTCAACCTCGCCCGGAGGCGCCCAAGGAAATTGTAAAAGCATAGATACTTCTCCGCACCTTGATTGTATGACGGCAATTCTACGTGTATCCAATCTCTTTTAAAAATGAGTTCAGCATACTCGTAAACTCACGTTCTCGGATGATCTGGATGTGCGACTTGGTGTGGCTCATTCGCATGTTGTTTGTAAACTACAAAGCATAAATCTTATATTGTTGAGACAGTTCCGGAGGTTTCGTGTTTGGTTCAGAAGTTCTCGATGTAGCGATCGGCTTAATTCTGATTTTTCTTCTTCTTAGTCTCATTTGCTCCTCGATTCGGGAAGCGTTCGAGACCGTTCTTCGCCACCGCTCGTCAGATTTGGAACGCGGCCTCAGGGAGATGTTCGGAGATAAAACCCATACAGGTCTGGTAGCGGATTTTTACAGGCATCCCTTGATCGAGGCGCTGTTCCGTGGCGATTACGTGCCGGGCAAAACTCGCAATCTGCCCTCCTACATTCCCACCCGCACATTTTCCCTGACAATCATCAATCTGCTGGTTTCAAAATACCTGCCCCAGGCGGATATTACAGGGAAGGAAACTACTGAATCAGACAAATTCGAATACTTCAGCCAGGCTGTCGCAAATATGCCGGAAGGTTCGCGGCTCAAAGGCGCAATGGAGCCCCTTATCGCAGCAGCAAATCAAGATTTCACTCGCCTCCGCGCTGAAATTGAACAATGGTTTAACAGCAGCATGGATCGCGTATCCGGCTGGTATAAAACACGAACGCAGATCATTATTGCAGCCATTGGCTTGTCCCTGGCTGCCATTATGAACGTGGACTCGCTTGCCATCGTGCGATATCTCGATACTAACCAGACTGCGCGGTCAGTGTTGATTAGCAGAGTGGCACAAGTGCGTAGCGAGTCTGATGCTAAACCCTCCACCTCCGAACTGATCGATCCGATGGGCTGGATTGAACGGCAAGGTGGTTTGCCGCTGGGCTGGGTGCTTCAGGTGCAGCCCGGACAGCAGAAGGGCGATTTTGAACATGACTGGCGAAGACCGCCTTCCACTTTCAGCGGCTGGCTGGCAAAGCTGGCCGGTATTCTATTCACAGCTTTTGCTCTTACCCTTGGCGCGCCTTTCTGGTTCGATCTGCTCAATCGTTTCATGGTGGTCCGGTCAACCGTGAAGCCGGAAGAGAAGAGCCCCCCGGAACCGAGCAAGGACGCGGGCGGGAAGTGAACGCGCCTGAAACTCTTATTGGCTTGATCTGACGGGCTAAGCCTTTACTGATTGTGTTACTTTACCAGGCTCATGAGGTATGCGGATTACGGCAACCTGCTGAATTCTTTTTGTGCTGCGAGAAGCGGCGCCAGATCCGTATCCGCGCCTTTCCATTCCGTGAAGAATGCCTGATAGAGGCGGCGGGCTTTCACGGCATCACCGGAGAGCATCGCA
>JAFAZU010000327.1 GCA_019239585.1 Acidobacteriaceae bacterium | reverse complement strand
GATTGAACGCGGGCGGATTGGGCAGCGCCGGTTGGGGCATTCCGATGGCAACCGACATTGCCTTTGCGGTCGGCATTATGGCGCTGCTGGGAAAGCGCGTGCCGCTCGGTATAAAAATTTTCCTGACTGCGCTGGCGATTGCTGATGATCTGGCGGCTGTACTCGTGATCGCTATCTTCTACACGGGACAGATTGCCTGGTGGGATCTGGGGGTGGCGGGAGTTTGTGTTCTTGCTCTGCTGGCGGTGAACCGGCTCGGCATACGGCATCCTGTTTCTTATGTGCTGCTCGGTGTCGTCTTGTGGATTCTCATGTTGGAATCGGGCGTACACGTCACAATTGCGGGCGTGCTGTTAGCAGCAACTGTTCCAGCGCGGTCAGACTCAAACGGCCATTCGCCTTCCGTAGCCTTGTGGTTTGAGCGCGGTCTTCACCCCTTTGTAACTTTCCTGATTATGCCCCTGTTCGCCCTGGCAAATGCTGGTCTTAGGTTCACAGAAGGCATAGGCGAAACGCTTTCACAGCCCATCGCGTTGGGAGTTATTTTGGGGCTGATGCTTGGGAAACCGATCGGGATTACGCTGGCTTCCTGGTCGGCTGTGAAATTAAGGCTGGCTTCGCTGCCCAGGGACGTCAGTTGGCGCGAGATTCACGGCGCAAGCTGGCTCGGCGGTATCGGTTTTACCATGTCCTTGTTCATCGCGAGCTTGGCGTTTCGAGACCCGGCTCTCTTGAGAGTCGCCAAGTTCGGCATCTTTACCGGTTCGTTGCTGGCGGGTTCCATCGGTTCGCTGCTCCTCATGCGGCAGTATAGCCGGAGAAACGGGCCGGATGATTGAAACAGTGTATCGGTTACAGCAGCGCGGGAGTCAATAGGGGGAGGTTTAAATGGCTGAAGATAAAAAGTGCGCCCATCCTTCGTGCAAGTGCAAGGCAAGGGAAGGAAGCGATTACTGCAGCACTTATTGTGAAGGCACAGGTAGCACGCCGGATCTAACTTGCGGCTGCGGACACCCGGCTTGCTCAACCACAGGAAAGCTGTAGGCAAACAGCAGTCACCGGCAGGATACCAGTTCTGCCGGTGGCTCTTCCGAAGGAAATGAAACCAATCTGGGAACGACTGAATGTTGAGCTTCTGCTGACGCAGTTTGTCTCGTGGTTACCGTCACTGCTGGCTGCGGCTTTGATTGTATGCGCCTTCTACGTGCTGTATCGCATTACGCGGCCTATTGTCGCGGATCTGTTCGGCAAAATCGGACTGGAGCAGGCGCTGGCAAACATGCTGGTTGGCATTTACCGCTTTGCGCTTATGATGCTGGGCTTGGTCATGGCGGCGGGGCAGTTGGGCATCAACGTAGGCGCGGCCCTGGCAGGGTTAGGAATTGCCGGTCTGACAATTGGTTTCGCGGCAAAGGACTCGCTCAGTAATGTTATGGCCGGTTTCCTGATTTTCTGGGATAAGCCGTTCCATGTAGGAGACTGGGTCACAATGAGTGACCACTACGGGAAAGTGGCTGAAATCACGCTTCGAACCACGCGGGTGCAAACGCGCAGTAACACCTGGGTAGTGATCCCAAATGAAAAGGTGATTAATGAGACTCTGATCAATCACTCAGCCAATGGAGCAACGCGAGTTGACGTTCCTGTGGGAATCGGGTACGGGGACAGTATTGCCAAAGCAAGGCGCGTTCTCTTGGGGGCGATGGCTGAATTAGAGCTGGTCTTAAAAGATCCAGCGCCCCAGGTGGTATTGGATAATCTGGGTGGTTCCAGCGTAAACCTGCTAGTGTTCGTGTGGATCAAGGATGCAAAGGATGAAAAGCCGGTGTTCTTCCAGGTGTTGGAAACCGCCAAAACGACACTGGACGCGGCGGGCATTGAACTGCCATTTCCCAAGCTGGACATGAACATCACATCCGTTAAGGGCGAGGTTTGGCAGGAGATGGAAAAGGTATCGCGGACTAACGGGCACAGTATAGAGAAATCAGCTCATCAGGCTTGATCCCTTTCTGCTCCGCAGCAATTCGTAATCGCTATATTTACCTTTCACGCAAACTACTGCGATAGCTGCTCCAACCGGATTTGGCTGCATTGGCAAAGCTGGCAAGTTGTGAGTAGTCGTCGTTCCAGGTAGTGTACATAAGGCCGAGGATGCCGGGAACACCTGATGCGGCTTGCAGCTCTCCTTGTGCGGCAGCAGGGCCATTGCCCGTGTCGTAATAACCGGCGATGATTTGCGCATGCTGTGTCGGTTGTCTTGTATCAGTGCCGGAAAACCAGAGGAGAGAGTCTCGCAAATGGTCGAGATTCCAGTTCATGATGGTTACGTTCGCCGGAATACCTGTCCAGGAGCCAGCCAGATCGCCTTCCACATAGAAGTAATTCGCGTGGGCATTCTGATATGGATCGAACATATCGTTCCAGGTATAAAAGGGATGGCCGGGCGCAACAGAACCGTAGGTCTCCATCGTCTGTCCCACGCTCCAAGCTAATAATTGACCGGCACTGAGATGCCGTTTGCGGCAACTGCCGCAGGAGTTCGCCTGCCGGATTTCGTCATAACCGAGGAACAATCCACTGTCAACTGGAAAAAGCTGATGAATCGCGCGGCCGTTGGCAGCGACCCACTGGATGCTAGCGGGATCGGTCAGGCACATGGAAACACTGTGCATGCCCGGAACGGTGGTTACTGCATAGTAATCAACCGAAACTTTCTGACCGGGCTTCAAGCGAGTACCGGGGGGAAGAGTGATGGGCGTCGGCTGGTGATAATCATCCGTGAACGGGTTTTTAGCTTGCATACGCGCATCAGCTATTGGATTGAAGTCCCTTCCCTCAGTGAACTCCAAAGAAGGCCGGACGGAATCGTAGACTCTGACGGGCGTGCCGGGGCGGCGGGTGAGATAAACCAGCGCGGTTTCTTCGAGTTGGACATCATCAAACCAGAGGAGGCCGGAACTGCCTCCCCAAACGCCAAAATACAGCTCGCCTTCAGTGCTGTCCTGGCTGTTAAACGTATAGTCAAGCTGCGTCCAAT
>JAFAZU010000285.1 GCA_019239585.1 Acidobacteriaceae bacterium | reverse complement strand
CGGCCAGCGCGATTGCAGCCGAGCTTAGGCCCACCGTAATCGGTCGCAGTAAAGAGGAAGAGAGGGCTCTATCCATTTTGACAGGCCTTCAAAAGGGACAGCTCGACCGCTCGCAGTTGACTGAGTTCTGTAATGCCTACTTCACGGTGGAAGCAGTGGAGGATTTTGTCGGCAGCCTCAAGGGACTTGGTAACCCTATCAGCTTTCAGCAGGGAGGCGAAGAGCATCGGGGCGGGATGATATTTCGAATTTTCCGCGCAGAATTCCCTGATCGCCGTCTGACCGTCACTACCTATGAAATGCCGGACGGAAAGCTGGAGCAGTTTCTAGTAATTCCAAGCCGCTAAAGCGGCTGCTCACTTCTGAGGAGGCGCGGTGGTTTTCTCCTTATCGTCAGCAGTGGCGGAACCAATCTGGAGGATACGGACCATTCGGGTATTCGGATCGTATTGGCTGACATTGCGTGGTTCAGTAACGACGTCCTTGAAACGAGCCTGCAGCCGGTAATCGACCGTCAAGCTCAGGTCATCAAAGTTAAAACGACCATCTCTCTTTGTGATAAAAGTCGTTTTCGCGTTGGTCTTCGTATCCGTTAAAGTGACCAGGGCACCCTCAAGCGCCTGGCCGGAGGAATCGATCACCTTGCCCGTAAGGTCGCGGGAAGTAGGCGCTTTCTCTTTTTTCTTAATCAACGGACGGTGATTATCGAGGAAAACGCTAGGAGTCTCCGCCGCCGGATTATTGTTCGTAGCTTGCGCGCTCGCCAACCCGGTCAGAGCTCCACAAAAAATGAGAACGGAAAGAGGACGTTTACCCATAAATAGACATCTCGTACTTGCGGAAGAAGGACTCTTCCATCCTAGCAACGGATCGCGCTACTATGCCTGATAATGTCATTCCATGGGGCGAACGTACTGGCCTTCGAGAACCGTCGCAGTAAGGAGATGGCGGAATTAGTCCGTATTAACGGCGGCGAAGCATTTATCGCTCCGGCGCTGATCGAAGTTCCCATTGAACACAACACGGAAGCGTTTGCCTTTGCTGACCGCCTTTATGCGGGCTATTTCGACATGGTGATCTTTTTAACCGGCGTAGGCGCAAGGTATTTGCACCGGGTTTTAGCGTCGCGCGACGGAGAGGACCGGCTGCCGCAAGCTTTGCGCACCGTAACGATTGTCGTGCGCGGGCCGAAACCGTCAGCGGTCATGCGGGAATGGCAGGTGCCGGTAGTGGTGCAAGTGCCTGAGCCGAACACGTATCGTGAACTATTGGAAGCCGTGAAGGACAGGTCCGAAAAGTCAGTGGCGCTGCAAGAGTATGGCCGGACCAATCACGAACTTCTGGCGGGATTGGAAAAGCAGGGGCGGACGGTCATGACCGTGCCTGTTTATCAATGGAGTCTTCCGGTAGACACTGGGCCGCTCCGTGAAGCGCTCCAGCAACTGTTGGCGGGCAAGTTCGATGTGGCTCTCTTCACGACTGGAGTGCAAATCGAACACTTCCTTCAATTTGCCGAACAGCAGGGGGAAAGAGAAGCGGCTGTCGCGGCGTTACGCAAGACCTTTATCGCTTCTATCGGCCCCACTTGCAGTGAAGCTTTGCGGGAAGCTGGGCTCATTCCGGTGCTGGAACCTTCGCATCCGAAGATGGGTCTCTTAGTCAGGGAGGCTGCGCTCCGATATACAGGAGGGAACTGATCGGTTATGAGTCTCCTTTAAAAGGCAATGGTAAGGATGACGGTCCAAAACCCATTCACCCGATGTAAACCGCTGATTTTCTTAGGGCATTCACACGGCCTTCCAGTCTGCCAGTGAGATCTTGCAGCGCCGCCGTTGTGTTGCGTTTGAAGCAACTGACGCAGCCCTCCATGAGCATTGGGCCCTCATCCTTACCACTGCCCTATAAGATTTGGTCGTATAATTCCCGGAGCGAAAAGGACAGGCTGCCTGTAATCGGAAGCATGCCCTCGTGGTCCGTCCATTCTTCAAGAGTCCAGCCAGTTGCTTGACGCGCTTGGCGTTGCACGTACATTCGCTCGGAATCGATCAGAATCAGCGCCTCCAGCGCAGGAATGCTCCGGTAAAAGGAAGCTTTGAGGGACAGGTCATACTCCCGCGTCGAGGGGGAAAGAACCTCAAAAACAACCATGGGGTTGAGTAGCACATCCTTTTGGCCCTGATAAAACTCCGGCTCTCCGCAAAGAAACGACGCGTCCGGGTACATCCCCTTGTCCACCGCCGCAGCGTACAGTTTCAGATCACTCGTAAAAACCTGGCAAGAACGAGGGAGAGTTCTTTCGAGGAGGCCAATAATACGCGCACTCAGGCGGGCGTGCGCCGCCGTGCCTCCGGCCATGAGAAAGAGTTCGCCGCCTCGATACTCGCTTTTCCCGGTGGCGCTGCGTTCCAGTTCCAGGTATTGGTCAAAAGAGATTTTGTGGGGAGTTACTTGTGTCGCCATAAAAGTTGAGTTCAGGTTGGTATTGCCTCAAGAAACGGAAATTTATGTACGCTAATGACCTACAGATGATGAATGGAGAAAGTTTCAAGCTGCTGTCCTAGGCCCACTGTCGCGCAAACGGTTCCTTGTGCCAGAGCGGGCATAGAACCTATTTGGAACCGTGGCTTGCTTTTATGTCTTTCCAAATCAACCAGAAAATAACGACCCACATCAGAACGAAAGCGGGCCAAAGAGCCATCAGAGCCGCAGCACTTGCCATGTTCTAAGAATACTCTTTTTGTGCTGAATTGTTAGAGCAGCGAACTGTTTCAAAAGGGTCCGTTTTTGCACAACTGGCAACAGGACTGCTAAGGCCTGGACTGAACCCCAAGCGTGAGACAGACGAGTTTGGAGACGGTAGCCGTTCGCTGATTTCTCATAGGCGAACGGGAGGTTATAGTCCAGGATGGTTGCGGTGGGCGAAGCGGAAGCGAGCCATGCTGGAGAGCCACTCGCCAG
>JAFAZU010000169.1 GCA_019239585.1 Acidobacteriaceae bacterium | reverse complement strand
CAACTTCGGAAAAACAATATTCTTGAATTACGTGGGAGTAAGATGAAAGTCACTCCGACAACAGACAAATAAGTTTTGGAAGACATGCGCTATGGGCCCTCTTGAGAACTTCGGCAAGTACAAAGTCATCCGCAAACTAAGCCGGAGTATGACCGATGTTTATCTGGCGCTTGACTCCGAAGCCAATCGCACTGTAGTGCTCAAGCTGATTGAACACTCGCGCGATGATTTTACTCAGCTCATCATGGAGGCCGAAGCCCGAGGCGCGCAACTGCAAAGACAACTGCACGCTTCCGACGAAAGAATTTTAGAAGTCTACGAGTGGGGCGAAACAGGAGGTTGCTTCTTCGTTGCCATGGAGTACTTCGAAGGCCGGACGCTGGCTGAAATCTTGAAGGCCGAAAGGGTGCTCGAAGGACGCCGCGCTGCCCGTTACGCCACCGAAATCTGCAGCCAGTTGGGAACGCTCCATACCTTTACTCCCCAGTTAAATGGCCGTCCCACAGCGGTCGTGCATGGAGACATAAAACCTTCGAACATCCAGTTGAACGCCGATGACGTGCTGCGGTTGCTCGACTTTGGCATCGCCAAGGTCATTACTTCCACCCACAACCTGACCCACCACAATTTAGGCAGCCCCAGCTACTGCTCGCCAGAGAGAATCAGCACCTCGCAAGTAGACCCGCATGCCGATCTGTGGGCCGTTGGGGTCAGCTTATACGAAATGCTGGCCGGAACCCTTCCTTATCAGGCCCCGGAAACCCGCAAGCTGGAAGCCTTGATCCAATCGCGAAAACCGCCTGGACCCCTGCCCGACACTTGCCCCCCTACCCTCAAAGCTATTGTTGCCAAATCCTTGGCTCCTGACATGGAGGAGCGTTATCAATCGGCAGCGGAGTTCGAAAGCGACCTGCAATGCTTCCTCGCCAACCGCGTCACCGTCGCGGAAACGGAGATGCAGAGCAAAGCGAAGCCAACCGTGGAAAGGCCGCGCGGGGCAGCTTCCGTTGATGTTCGCAAACCCATTCTGGTTGCGAAAGTAAAACTCCAGCATAAAAAGGCGTGGGACGATCTGACAAACGTCACCATCGCGCTGTTAGCAGGCATGCTGGCCGGACTCATTCTTTTTATTCCTTTCAGCTACTTCTATCGCCTGTCCCGCCTGACCCAGCACTTCGGAGCAAACCGGGACTACGCGCACGAGGAGTTGCAAACGGTCGAAAACGACTGGGCTTTATACAAAGAGCTGAAGCAAAGAAACCACTTTCTCCGCCGGTTTTCGCCTGTTAACCCCTTGGGTGAGCCGCTCTATCAAAACCTGACAACAGCGGCCGAGAGTATTCTTGATGGCTTTCGGAATAGCTCCGATACCCGCTTGAGTGATTTTGATTGGATCAAGGCGAGCCGCTGCTTGCAACACGCTTTAGAGCTCCATCCCTACGACGCCAAGGCAAGAAGCGAACTGGCGCTTTGCAATGGCTACCTGAAATATCAGCAATACCCAAAGCTGCCCCGGGCGGCGCTCAGTATTAGTTATTTTCAGCAAGCTGAATCATACAACCCGCGCTCGCCTGATTCGCATTTGGCCTTGGCGCGAGTCTACATCTACGCTTTCCATAACGTGGGACAAGCAGCGGCTGAGTTGCATCAGGCAGAACGGCTCGGCTACAAATTAGGTCCGCGTGAGGCGGAACAGCAAGGTGACGGTTATCTGTTCCGGGCGGAATCGTCGCTTTCACGCGCCCGCCTCACTCCTCCATCAGCTTCTGCGGAACGGCAGCGATGGTTGCAACTGGCCAGTGATGATTTCGAGCGCGCCGTCAAACTCTATGAACCCATTGCCGGATTTTCCAAGGTCAACACCAATCTTGAGCAATTACAGCAGGACCGGGCTGAAGGAGCAAAGCTGCGTCTTCAACCGGTTCGCTTAGCAGGAACGCGGACGCGCTTTGTGCAGCGGCCCTCTTTTTCTCACCGATGGCAGTAACAAAAACTTGGGAAAACAGCGAAGCTGTCAAGCTGCTTTTTAACGAAGAACAGAAGGTAAGAGGTCGGCGCAGAGAATTTGTTTTCCTCTGCGGAGCATCTCTGCTGACGCTTTGCGGATTGCTGCTGGCGTACGGAGGAAAGACGCAGAACTTTAAGGCGGATGAAGGGCGCTTACAGCGCGGAGAACTGGTAAATCTCAACACCCTGCGCCAGCCCGACGATCTGTTGCGGTCTTTAAATAGCATCAGCAAGGATCAACCATCCGACACTGCCTCACAAGTATTTGACTTCGTTGGAGGACATAAACCGTTGCCAAACGTCGGCGCACTCTCGCGTCTACGCAGCACGGAAAGAAGGTCCCCGCTTCTTCCACTGGCGCGAGTAAAACCATTCCTGGTTGTTCGAACGCCAAACGAATTTCGCCGGCAGGTCGTGAAGTGGTGCGGCTTATATTTACTCGCATTCTGGGCGCTGCATGGGCTCTACCGCTGGCGGCGCATGCGGTTTGATCAAACGATCCTGCCCATTATTCACCTGCTCACGGCCATCGGCCTGATCGCTATGCTCAGTCTTCGGGACCCGCTGCGCGACACTCTGGAGTTCAAGAAATTTGTTGTCGGCGTGTTGCTCGGCTGCGCCATCCTTCTGTTTCCTTTATTAAAATTGTCCGACTACCGGCGCTACTCAAACCTGATCTACACTCCGCTGTTCGGAGCGCTAGGATTGTTTTTTGCCGTCTGGCGATTCGGCTCCGGCCCGAGTGGTAGTGATGCCAAAGTCAACCTGGGGCCATTCCAGCCGGTTGAGCTTGTCAAACTCCTGCTGGTCTTCTTCATGGCTGGCTATTTTGCACACGGATGGGAAAAGCTCCGTGACTTGCGTCAACGCGCATTCGTGCCGCGCTTCCTGGGCTTTCTTCAACTGCCTCGCATCAGTCATGCCCTTCCCGTGATGGCCGCAGTATCATGCGCCCTGCTGTTTTTCTTTCTGCTGAAAGACATGGGACCGGCCTTAGTTACCGGCTTCCTGTTCCTCATCACCTTTGCAGTAGCGCGCGGAAAAACGGGACTGGCGATCACAGGACTGATCCTGCTCATTGCCGGAGTCACAATCGGCTATCACCTCGGAGCACCGCACACCGTAGCCGACCGGGTTGCCATGTGGTTATCGCCCTGGGACAATAATGTGCGAGGCGGCGACCAGTTAGCGCAATCTCTTTGGGCTTTTGCTACGGGCGGCCCCTATGGTTCAGGTCCAGGTTACGGAGATCCGGGCGTCATCCCTGCCGGACACACTGACCTGATTCTGGCCTCGGTCGCGGAGGAGTGGGGATTTGTTGGTGTCCTTGCCATTGCGGCTCTATTCATCCTCCTTATCCGTAAGACTTTGCAGATCGCTTCAGAAGCACCGGATGAGTACGGCTTTTTTCTCGCCCTGGGCTTAGGCGTGCTCCTCGCGCTCGAAATGTTGTTGATCTCGGGAGGAGCATTAGGCGCTATTCCGCTGTCGGGAGTTGTATCGCCTTTTCTCAGTTCGGGCAACACCGCCATGTTGGCCAATTTTGCCATCTGCGCATTATTGTTGAGCGTTTCAAATGCGGCTGCAAAAGCTCACGCCGCGAGTGAAACCGACGACCGAAGCATAACACCAATCAGTGTTATCTTTTATCGGCCCGTTCAAGTCACCGCTTGGGCTTTCGGAATCTGCCTGTTTGCGCTTCTTTGGCGCGCTGTTTCTCTTCAACTCATCTATGGAGAAGGATTGATCGCGCAAACAACGCTGGTCTTCACTCAGGACGGCATCAAACGGCCGCTGCGCAATCCGCGCTTGAATCTTTTAGCGGCATCCATTCCGCGCGGCAGCATCTTCGACCGCAACGGTATCCTTCTCGCAACCAGCAATTGGGACTTGCTCGAAAAACAGCGGGACCAAATTACAAAAATAAGCTCCTCTTTCGACAACAGTTGCTCTCCACCCAACACGCGCTGTTATCCATTCGGTCCGGCGACGGTTCACCTGCTCGGTGATCTGCGCACCGGAGAAAAGTTCCACGCCTCGAATGCTTCCTTAATCGAGCACGATTCCAATACCAAGCTGCAAGGATACACAGATTACCGGGAGCTTGCGCCGCTGGTCCGATACCGGCATCAAGGGAATTATCCGGCCCTACGATCCTTGCTCAACCGTGACCGGGACGTTCATACAACCGTTGATATCCGGTTGCAGTTGAGAGCCACCGAAATCCTGAAAAATCATCTGGAGCGCACTGGTAAAAAAGGCGCAGTTGTCGTAATCGATCCCAGCAATGGCGACCTGCTGGCGCTCGTCTCCTGGCCCGTGCCCGCTGATTTAAAAACCGGCACCACTGACCAACTTCTGGATCGCGCCCGCTATGGACAATATCCGCCCGGATCAACTTTCAAGCTGGTCACCGCTATGGCTGCCCTGCGCGCCAATCCAAACATCATGAATCGGACATACGCCTGCCGACGGCTGGAAGACGGACGCGCCGGTACGGTCATCAAAGGATGGCGTCGCCCCATTCGCGATGACATTCGCGATCACCCGCACGGAACCATCAATTTATTCAGCGCCATCACGGTATCCTGCAACGCTTATTTCGCGCAGCTCGGCGTCAATGATGTTGGCTCGAAAAACTTACAGGAGACAGCGGAACTGTTGGGAGCGCAAACCGGCAGCTTAGGGGATTTGAAACAAATGCTGCCCTTTGCCGCTTACGGACAAGGCCCCGTCCTGATGACCCCATTCAAAATGGCAAGGGTGGCCGCAACCATCTCAACAGATGGTCTCATGCCCGAGGGGCGTTGGGTTTCTGATGACAGCAACTCGCGAAAAGCCGGAAGCCGACGCGTAATCCCTCCTGATGCCGCATCCTTCTTAGCAAAAGCGATGCGCTCAGTTGTCACCAATGGAACCGCGCGAACCGCCATGCGCGGCTTAACCGTCGATATAGCGGGAAAA
>JAFAZU010000053.1 GCA_019239585.1 Acidobacteriaceae bacterium | reverse complement strand
CTGCCGGGGGCGCTGCCGGTGCTGAGCAGGCAGGCTGTAGAGTTGGCCATCGGCGCCGCAATCGCGCTGCATTGCAAAATCAATCCGTTTTCGCGTTTGGCGCGCAAGAATTACTTTTATCCGGATCTGCCCAAGGGTTATCAGATTTCCCAATACGACCAGCCGCTGGCGGAGCATGGCTATGTCGATGTGGTGGTCGGCTCCGCGAAGAAGCGGATCGGCATCACCCGCGTACACATGGAAGATGATGCCGGAAAGAGCATCCATGACGGATTTAAGGATTCTGACCGGTATTCGTATGTGGACCTTAACCGGTCAGGAACGCCGCTGATTGAAATTGTCAGCGAGCCGGACATGCGCTCCTCCGATGAGGCGTACACTTATTTGACCGAGTTAAAGCAAATCATGCAATACATTGGCGTGTCGGACTGTGACATGGAAAAGGGCCAATTGCGCTGCGACGCGAATGTTTCGGTGCGGCTGCGGGGCGCTCCAAAGTTTGGCACGAAAGTGGAAGTGAAGAACCTGAACTCGTTCCGTTTTCTTAAAATGGCGCTGGAGTATGAGATTGAGCGGCAGGTAGAAATAGTTGAATCCGGTAGTCAAGTCGTGCAGGAGACGCGGCTTTACAATGTCGAAACGGGAAGAACAGTGGGCATGCGCAGTAAAGAACATGCGCATGACTACCGGTACTTTCCGGAGCCAGATCTGGCGCCTTTGCGGGTGAGCGAGCATTGGCTGCATGAAGTAAAGTCCCGTTTGCCGGAACTGCCTGTGGACCGCCGTGAGCGCTTCATCGGGTCCTACGGGTTGCGCGAGTATGACGCACAGGTGTTGACATCCACCCGAAGCATCGGCGATTACTTTGAGCGTGCTGTGAACATAAGCGGAGACGGACGTTCAACGGCGAACTGGGTGGTAGGTGACTTAATGGGCCTGCTGAAAGCGGACGGCAAGGAAATTGAGGAGTCGCCGGTTAGTGCGGAGCATCTGGGCGAACTAGTAGTATTAATCAACAAAGGCGAGCTATCGGGCAAATTGGCGAAGGAGATTTTGCCGAAGATGTTTGAATCGGGCGAATCAGCCTCCGCCATTATAGAGCGTGAGGGTCTAAAGCAGATCTCTGATATGGGAGCTTTGGAGAAGTTAGTGGACGAGGCGATTGCAGCAAATCCAAAACAGGTGGAGCAGTACAAGGCTGGCAAGACCGGGCTGTTAGGGTTTCTGGTTGGGCAGGTGATGAAGGCCAGCCGGGGTCAGGCGAATCCAGCGGCTGTGAATGAGGCTTTGAAGAAGAAATTAGGCTAAATGTGGCTTGCATGTAATGCACGTGTGAGTTCGGCCAAGTCTCGCTCCATTAAAGGAGACCTGTCCACCAGACAATAAGTACATCAGCACTATTTCACCTCTTCGTACCATACAGGGGAAGTCAGCTCCATCGTCCAGATCGGGCCTTTGGGGTACAGAGCACCTTCCATTCTGAGAAACACGGGTATCTCTCCCTTTACTACCCAGACCTTGATGTCAGATGGCTGTTTTCCGATCATTGGCGCGATCACGCCCGCCACTCCGCCGATTTCCGTGTGAATGTTAAACCGGTTCGAGCGGCGGCTCACTCCTGCTACCTGAAAGCTGTCTTCGCCGTCAGGCTTGACCAAGAGCTTTACAATGCGTGGTTTTGAACTTCCCGCCAAATAAGACACCTTCATCTCTGCCGCTTTTGGGGGGAAGTTCTCCACAATCAGCGAAGTCATTCCATTGGCTAAATCACCGGGTAAGTCCATGTGCTCGGTTTTAGTTTCGTCGTGGCCATCTTTGTACTCATGCCAGGTCACCTTTCCCGCCGGGACATTTACGGCCAAGTCAAGGGGCTCCGGGAAGGACGGCCCTTTCTGAATGTGGTGATCGCTCACTAACTGGAAGACCGTTCCCTGCCGGAAAACAGAGATTTCATCATCGATCGATCCGTCACGGAAGTGGAAGATCAGCCGTGAGCGCACCTGGTTACCACCTACAGTGTTCACCTCATCACCCACCGCGATGACCTTGCCTTCGGAGGACTTCAACACCAAGAATCCATGCATCGCTCCTTGCTTTTGTTTGACAGGAATCGGCTCAGCCGAGGCATCGTGAAAGCCGAAACCCGTAAACAGTACTAGGAGAAC
>JAFAZU010000713.1 GCA_019239585.1 Acidobacteriaceae bacterium | reverse complement strand
CCCCGATTTGATCGGCTTCAATTCGTTCGACCACCTCGCTCGGGGCACCCTCTTTGATTTCCCGGACGACTACGTGATCCTTCGGCAGAAGGATTTTATCTCCCGAGCTTTGGAGGATTTGCGCTGCCAACTCGATTTTGTCCTCTTCCACTAACGACTTGCCGGTCGTTTCTCCCCTCGCTCTCAAGAAGGTATAGGCCATGGCTCCGCCGATCAACAGGTGATCTACGACCTTCAGCAGGTTTTCAATCACTTCTATCTTGTCCGAGACTTTCGCTCCTCCTAGCAGCGCCACGCAGGGGCGCTCTGGATTTGTGGTGACCTTGGTAAGCCACTCAATTTCCGCATCCATCAGAAATCCGGCAGCCGCTAAGGGCAGGTAGGACACCATACCCACGGTCGAGGCGTGAGCCCGGTGCGCCGCGCCAAAAGCGTCATTCACGTAAAGGTTAGCTAATGATGCCAGTTGTTTGGAAAACTGAGGATCGTTGGCCTCTTCTTCCGGATGAAAGCGCAGATTTTCCAGCAGCAGCACCTCTCCGCTTTTCGGCTTCATCGCTGCCACTTCCGGCCCGACACAATCCGGCGCAAGCGAAACCGGTTTACCTAAGAGTTCTCCTAGCCGTGCTGCAACCGGAGACAAACTCATTTCGGGATTTGGCCTGCCCTTAGGTCTGCCTAGGTGGCTTCCGAGAATAACTGCCGCGCAATGCTCGATAGCGTACTGAATGGTAGGTAAAGAAGCTTTAATTCGTTTATCGCTCGTGATCTCCTTACCGCCCGGTGCCAGCGGAACGTTAAAATCAACTCTAATAAAGACTGTTTTATCTTTCAGGTCGAGATCTCGAATCGACATTTTGGCCATGCAGCTATTGTAGGCAAGGAAGCCTGTACTAATTTGAACGGTTTATGAAGTTTTAAGGAACTTCCAAAAATGACTGAAGAAACTTTCGATTGGTGCCGAATAGTACCTTAGGTGAGTTTAAAGGTTTATACCGAGAAGATTTATTGCTAGGGAAACTAAGAGTTTTACATTATAATCCAAACAAACCCTCAAGTTCTAGCGGTTAAGGTACGAAAGTACCAAGTTCTCGTTTAGCAGGAGAATGAAATGTCTACACAACCGATTCGCGTTCTAATAGCTGATGGCCAGCCGATTGTGCTGGAAGGCTTACGCCGTGTCCTAGGCCAATATCCTGGCATCCAGATCGTCGGAGAAGCCGCGGACGGTGTCGATATCATCGAGAAAGCAATTGGCTTGGAACCAGACATCATTCTGCTCGATTTCAAGCTCCCGCGAGTGGATGGACTTACGGTATTACGCGGCATTCAGGCCCGTGTTCCCCAGACAAAGGTGATCATGTTCGCGTCTTCCGACAACAAGGAAGATTTCGTGGAGGCCATGAAGCTTGGCTGTTCCGGCATTCTGTTGAAGGAAGTGCCTACTCCATTAATTGAAAAAAGCATTCAGCGCGTACAAGCCGGCGAAATCTGGTTAGATTCGAACACGACCGCTGCGGTCATTCGGCATTTCGCTTCTCCGAAGGACTTTCCTGCTGCTCATGCTCCGGGCAGTAACAACAGCGGCAATAAAGCCTCCCGCGAACGGGCGCAACTGAGCCAGCGCGAGCGCGAAATCATTATTTTGATCGCACAAGGCTACAAAAACAAAGAGATTGCCGAAAAGATGTTTATTACGGAGCAAACAGTTAAAAACCATTTGCACAATGTATTTGACAAATTAGGCGTATCCGATCGTTTGGAACTCGCTCTCTACGCGATCCACAACAGCCTCCACGTGAAAGTTTAATTCCATTCTTTCCCTCCCCGCTCTGCGACAATCAGAGAACACTGCCGGTGTGCGGCGTCTTCAGGTCGGAAATCCCGTTAAAATGGAAAGAGTTCGCTATCTCCATGGAAATCACAGATATTGAGGCGCGGCGGGATCGCCGTCAGGCCCTCGAAGACGCTCTCTCCACTCGTATTCTTGTGCTCGACGGAGCGATGGGTACGATGTTGCAGGATCGTCATCTCACCGCCGCTGATTTTGGCGGCGCGGCGCTGGAGGGCTGCAATGAAAACCTTGTACTGACGCGCCCTGACGTAATTCTTGATGTTCATCGCGAGTATTTCCGGGCCGGCTCCGACATTGTGGAAACGGACAGCTTTCAATCAGGGCCGATGGTTCTGGCGGAGTATGGTCTCGCGGACCGCGCTTTTGAGATTAGCAAAGCGGCAGCGGCTCTGGCTCGTCAAGCGGCCGACGAATTTTCCCAACCGGGACGCCCCCGTTTTGTCGCCGGTTCCATTGGGCCAACGACGAAATCGTTAAATATTTCCGGCGGTATTACGTTTGCCGAGCTCACTGCCAATTATTATGAGCAGGTTCGCGGCTTGGTGGCGGGTGGCGCTGATATTCTTCTACTCGAAACCTGCAATGATACGAGCAACATCAAAGCGGGTCTCATGGCCATTGATCGTCTCGGCAAAGAACTGCGCTACCAAATTCCCACTATCGTATCCGGCACTATCGAGACCTCGGGAACCATGCTCGCCGGACAAGCGGCGGAAGCATTGTACGTGTCTGTTTCTCATGCGCATCTGCTTGCCGTGGGTTTGAATTGCGCGACGGGTCCGGAATTCATGACGGATCACATCCGTTCGCTGCAGGAGTTAGCCACGACACGTATCTCTTGTTATCCCAATGCTGGCCTGCCAAACGAGGAAGGGAAGTATCTGGAGACGCCGACCAGTTTGGCCGCGCAATTGGAAAAGTTTGCCGATCATGGCTGGTTGAACATCGTCGGCGGTTGCTGCGGAACCCGCCCAGATCACATTCGCGCCATCGCGCAAATGGCTGAGAACAAGAAGCCCCGTGCCGTGAAGCCACCCAGCCATCGCACATACTTTTCCGGTATCGATGTAGTGGAAGCAGAGGACAGTAATCGCCCGTTAATCGTCGGTGAGCGCACCAATGTGATTGGCTCTCGTTTGTTCAAGAACATGGTGGCAGAAGAAAAGTGGGAGGAGGCTTCTGAGATTGCCCGCAGACAAGTTCGCAACGGCGCTCATATTGTTGATGTCTGCCTGCAATCCAGCGACCGGGACGAGCTAAAGGACATTCCACCGTTCTACCGCAAGCTGATGCCGAAGATCAAAGCGCCGGTCATGATCGACACAACAGATCAGCGCTCAGTTGAGCTTTCACTCACGTTCTGCCAGGGCAAAGGCATTATTAATTCCATCAACCTGGAAGATGGGGAAGAGAAATTCGAGCGCATTTGTCCGCTGGCTCGGCAGTATGGCGCGGCGCTGGTCGTAGGCTGTATTGACGAAGATCCGGTGCAGGCGCAAGCCTTTACCCGTGAGCGCAAGCTGGCGGTAGCCCAACGCTCCGTATACCTGCTGACCACGAAATACGGGATTGCGCCCGAGGACATCGTCATCGACCCGCTGGTCTTTCCCTGTGCCACGGGTGACGAGAATTATATTGGCGGCGCGGTCGAGACCATTGAATCAATCCGTCTCATCAAAGAGAAGATCCCGTATGTCAAAACAGTCCTGGGGATCTCTAACATTTCCTTCGGTCTTCCGGCAAATGCTCGGGAGATCGTCAACTCCGTCTTCCTCTATTACTGCACCAAAGCTGGCCTTGATCTCGCCATCGTTAACGCAGAAAAGCTGGAACGCTTCGCCAGTATTCCCGAAGAAGAGCGTCGTCTGGCGGAAGCCCTCCTGTTTAACCGTCCTCCTGTTGATGTACCCGCAGATCATAGGGATGCCTCCTTACTGGAAACAGTTCCTGAGGATTGGCGTGAGCAATCGCGTGGCCAAAAGATTGCCGTCAACCAATTCCATATCGCAGCCATTACCGACCACTTTCGCGGCGCTGCCAAAAAGGAAAAGAAAAGGGCTGCCGACCTGCCCCTGGATGAGCGTCTGGCGAACTACATTATTGAAGGCACAAAAGATGGCCTAATTCCCGATCTGGATTTGAAGCTGCGGGAAGGCGTCCCTCCGCTCGACATTATCAATGGGCCACTAATGGCGGGAATGTCCGAAGTCGGGCGGCTTTTCAACAATAACGAGCTGATTGTGGCCGAGGTGCTTCAATCGGCGGAATCCATGAAAGCCGCCGTGAACCACCTGGAGCAGTTCATGGAGAAATCGGAAACATCGGCGCGTGGCAAGATTGTTCTGGCAACCGTGAAGGGCGATGTGCATGACATCGGCAAAAACCTGGTTGAGATCATTCTGAGCAATAACGGTTACGAGGTCGTGAATCTCGGCATTAAAGTTCCTCCCGACGACCTGATCCGGGCTTTCCAGGAGCACAAGCCCGATGCAATCGGATTATCCGGTTTGTTAGTGAAGAGCGCGCAGCAGATGGTAACAACGGCGGGCGATCTGAAAGATGCAGGCATCAACGTCCCATTACTCGTTGGTGGAGCGGCATTATCCGAAAAGTTCACGAAAACGAAAATCGGGCCGAACTACTCCGCGCCGACTTTCTACGCCAAGGACGCAATGACCGGTCTGCGTTTAATGAACGAGATTATGGACCCGGGATTGCGCGAACAGGTCCTTTCCCGGCACATTTTCCGTGATGAGCCTGCTGCGATTGCCGAACGCGAGCCGGTGCCGGTGCCTTCCGGCGAGGTTCGCAGTCCCAAGATTCACACGGACCTTCCGATTCAACCCGCTCCTTACCTGGACCGCAAAGTGCGGCTGGTACCCAATCTGCCGGAAGTCTGGAGCTATATCAACCCATTTATGCTCTATGGCCGGCATCTCGGCTTTAAGGGTAACTTCGAGGCTGCTTTAGCGGCACGCGATCCCAAGGCGCTGGATCTGTTTCACGCCGTAGAGGAAGTGAAGCAAGAAGCGATGAAGTTTATGAAGGTTCGCGCCGTCTGGCAGTTCTATGAGGCCGAACGGGAGGGGAACACGCTTCATCTCTTCCAGCCTAAAGCGGATTCGCCTGCTGAAAGCTTTTACTTCGGGCGTCAAGCGAAGTCCGACGGCCTTTGCTTAAGCGACTACGTGCTCGATCCGCAAGAGGGGCGCCGCGATCACATTGCGTTGTTTGTGGTCACGGCCGGCGAAGGCATAATGCAGCATTCGGAGGAAGCAAAAAAGCGGGGAGAGTTCTTTAAGGCGCATGCTTTGCAGGCGCTCGGCATTGAAACGGCGGAAGCTTGCGCGGAATGGCTGCACCGTCGC